>JBPCVD010000561.1:0-3768 GCA_051010815.1 Rubripirellula sp. | reverse complement strand
GGTGGGCGACGGAATCTTGCGAGATGACCTGAAGCAACGCATTGCCGCGCTCGGACTGACAGACCACTTCGTATTTGCTGGGTTGGTACCGCCTGCCGAGGTGCCCTCTTTGATCGGAGCGATGGATGTGCTCGTTCACACGTCCTATAGAGAAGGGTTGGCGAGGGCGTTACCGCAGGCGTTGATCGCAGGACGTCCTGTGGTCAGCTACGACGTGGATGGCGCCCGCGAGGTGACGATCACTGGGGAGACGGGAATTCTGGTGCCACCGATGGACACCGATGCGCTCGCTGTCGCATTGCTCCAACTGGTTGCGGAGCCCGAGGAACGCCGAAGGATGGGCAGGGAAGGGCAGCGACGATTTACCGACCAATTTCGCCACCAAACCATGACCAAGAGAGTTCGTGAGTTGTATCAGGAGCTGCTGGAGGGCAAGCCCTTTTCCGCAGCAGGCCCCTGAGCGACGTTTTGGGGAGGTTATCGACCTGGAAATACAGCCGGACGCTTTCTCGCGACTCTGGGCGAGGGCAGGGGAGTGAGGAATGGGGAACCGGGGGAACCGGTCACGAATTACCCTCGCCGGAGGATTTTTCTGGCAGGTGCCCTGGAGGGCTGTGGAGGCTGCTGCTCAGGTTCACGGACAGCGAAGAATGGCTGCGGGGAATGGGCTGACCTTCCGGGGTAGTGAGCTTGTGAACTATCATGTCGAATTGTCTGCTCGAGCAGTGGCCCGACTTTGATTGGCCACTGGAGCGAACCCAACCCTCAGGGCCCGAAACGAGACTATGACGAAGACCCGCGATTTCCTTGGTCCTTACCGATTGGCTCGTCTGATTCGTGTGGGCAGTACTGCCGAGGTTTGGGAAGCGATCGAAGAACACGAACAGAAACGATATGCGCTGAAAGTCTTGAGGCAGTCGGTCAGCACGGACAAATCGGAAGTCACGCTGCTCAAGCACGAGTTCAACGTGGCCAAGGACCTCAACAGTCCTCGTGTGATCAAGGTGATGGAGTACCGTGAAGACGCAGGACGTCCAATGCTGGTCATGGAGCTGTTCAGCGAACTGAACATGAAGCAAGCGTTGCGACGCGGTCCAGATTCATTGGCGTTCATGCTGGATAAGATCGTCGAGCAGTCCGCAGAGGGCCTCTACTACATGCACACCAAGAATTGGATTCATCTTGATGTGAAGCCCGACAACTTTCTGGTGAGTCGTGATGGTACGGTCAAACTGATTGACTTCACAATTGCGCAAAAAAAGAAAACGGGAATCGCAAAGTTGTTTGGTGGCAGCAAGGTTGCGAAGGGAACGCGAAGCTACATGGCTCCGGAACAGATCCGGCGGAAGGTCTGCGACGAACGGACCGACGTGTATGCGTTCGGCTGTGTCCTGTACGAGTTGTGCACTGGTAAGCCGCCGTTCACTGGAGATACGCCCAACGATCTACTTAGCAAACACCTCAACGCATCGATCCCAAGTCCGATCGTACACAACGATAACGTGACTCGAGAGTTTGCTGATCTCGTCAAAAGCATGATGGCCAAGAAGCCTGATGCGAGACCCCCATCCATGTGGGAATTCTTGAAGGTCTTCCGAGGGACGCAAATCTTTAAAAAGCGTCCGCGGAAACCGGAGATCAGCGTGTTCGATGACATGCCGGGTATCAAAGGGGCCGACGACATGTTCCGTAAAGGTAAGCCCGATGCCGAGTAAGCAGGCAGCGGTCCTGAATGCTGACGTAGTTGATCCACTAAACAGACGACCTGAAAGCGATAAGAAATAGAATGAGTGCCGGCCCAGGATTGGAATTCGAGAACGACATTGCCGATCTCGAAAATCGAATCGCCTCGCTTGAGCGACAGACAGATCGCAGCGACGAAATCGAGAATGAAATTCGTACGTTGCGTCTGGAACTCGTCAAGCAGTTGCGCGAGACCTATGGTTCGCTCGATGCTTGGCAAACGGTTCAAGTTGCACGACACAAGAATCGTCCCTACACGCGCGACTACTTGAACCTCGCCTTCGACGACTTTGTTGAACTGCATGGTGACAAGCACTTCGGTGACGATCGAGCGATGTTGGCTGGTTTCGCCAAGCTTGATCGATTCAAAGTTTTGGTTCTCGGGCATCAAAAAGGACGTACGTACAAAGAACGTGCTGCTTGTCACTTCGGTTGTGCACACCCGGAGGGTTATCGCAAAGCGATGAGCAAAATGCGGTTGGCTGAAAAGTACCAGTTGCCGTTGATATGCTTCATCGACACGCCGGGTGCGTATCCAGGCATTGGTGCCGAGGAACGTGGGCAAGCTCAGGTCATCGCGGAGAGCATGTTCAAAATGAGTCGCCTGCGGACGCCCGTGATCTGTGTGGTGATCGGTGAAGGTGGATCGGGCGGCGCATTGGGAATCGGTGTCGGCGACCGGGTTGCCGTACTGCAGCACGCCTACTACAGCGTGATCAGCCCCGAGGGATGCGCCGGAATTCTCTGGAAGAGCCATGAACACGCGCCCAAGGCGGCGGCGGCGTTGCGATTCACGAGCCGGGATCTGTCGCGTTTGAAAGTGGTTGATGATGTCCTGGAAGAGCCGCTTGGCGGCGCCCATCGTGACCATCATCAAATGGCTTCGCGTCTGAAGACCTACTTGTCGAGGACGCTCGGCGAACTTGAGCAAAAGACGCCTGATGAGTTGGTCGAGAGTCGCTACGACAAGTTTCGACGTATTGGCGTGTTTCTGGAGGAGACACAGGAAACTCAGGCGACTGCTTGAAGGTCAGACCGGACGATGGCTTGATTGGCAGATTCCGTCCAAACGGAAAAATACAGTCGGTCGGGCGTCGACCTGCGATTTTGTCCCATCGCGTCCATCCGTCAGCTTCAAGGTCGATTGTGGATAGGCCAGTTTCGATCCTTGGCACTCCCGAATACGATCCGGACTGCTAGTGGACGCTCGGCTGATCGTGATTGCGGAGTCCACTGTTTCACGTTTCGATCGTCGCGCCAGCAGAGTCATTTGAGGCAAGGTCGCCGAGGCCGCCGAGATGACGCTCGCCGTGTGAAATGGTTAGCCGCGACCAAGCCAAGTTCAGGCTTCTCGCCGCGGTCGGTGAGCGGACTCACGTTCTGGCGTTGGTCGTCGGGCGAGGCTTTCGCATGACAGTCGATTGCTTCCATCATCGGCGCTTGCTGTCGCTTCGAAACTGAGTCGGGCTGAGCTGCTCAGTGAGTCGAGGAAGCCAGATGGAAGCGTGCAGGGTGGCCATTCTTAACCGCCCCGCAACGTCCGATAATGCCCCTTATGTTGTATTGGAAGTCTCTAAACGCCGTGTTCTAGGCGTTTCTGAAAGTCACATGCATGATACTCTGCTGTGATCCGGTCCGCTCAGTCCGAGTTGAATGATGCTCAGGACGCGGGCCTGTGTTGTGTTCAGCAGACAGCTGGATTTGAGAGATCCAGATGCGGCGCAGTTGAATCAATCGAGCAGCCGGTTTGGCAGATCCTTCAACGGCCGAACAGGAGCTGGACGTTACCTTTGCAGGCCATTCCAGGGTCGTTGTTGAGCCTGCTGAGGCGTCCACTTGGAAGGATCAATCGGCGCTGGCGTGGTGGTATTTCCATCCCCGAATCCGCTGTTCCAGGTGGAGTTTCCCGGCAGCCGATTTTGAATTTCTTGGGCACCATTGGCGAGCCACTCGCTATCCAGCACGCCGTCGCCTGACGGATCGTGGAACTCTTTGTCAAAACGATCGAGATACGGTTGGACGACA
>JBPCVD010000560.1:0-6724 GCA_051010815.1 Rubripirellula sp. | reverse complement strand
CTCTCCCCTCCGAGCTCTGTCTCTCCCCTCCGAGCTCTGTCTCTCCCCTCCGAGCTCTGTCTCTCCCCTCCGAGCTCTGTCTCTCCCCTCCGAGCTCTGTCTCTCCCCTCCGAGCTCTGTCTCTTCCCTCCGAGCTCTGTCTCTTCCCTCCGAGCCCCTTGCCGCGATGACTACGCTATCAGTGGTTGCTCTGCGTGCATTTGCGGGGCGGTAACGCCGAGATTTCCGCGAGCAGAAAGACGTAGCATGAGCCCCAAACAGATCGTCGTGGTTGGCGGTAGTCACGGCATTGGATTCGGAATTGTTCAACGTTGCCTTGCAGCAGGCGACCGTGTCACCGTGCTCTCGCGTACGTCGAGCGAACTCGCGGAGTGCCCTGCCGCACAACATCACGCACTCGATGTGACCACCGATGACATCCCGTCTGACGTACTCCCTGAAACGATTGATGGCTTGGTCTATTGCCCCGGCTCCATTCATCTCGGTCCCGTGCGCGGGGTAAAGGCGGACCAACTGAGGAAAGATTTTGAACTCAATGTGGTTGGCGCCGTCAAATCACTTCAAGCCTCGCTGGGCGGTCTGAAACGCGCTCCCGCCGCTAGTGTCGTCATGTTCAGCACGGTTGCCGTCGCGACGGGACTACCAATGCACACAAGCGTTGCTGCTTCCAAGGGTGCGATCGAAGCGCTGACTCGCACTTGGGCTGCGGAACTCTCACCACAAATTCGCGTCAACGCGGTCGCTCCTGCTCTGACCGATACTCCGCTGGCCGCCAGGTTCCTCGACCAGGGGGACAAACGTAAGGCAATGTCAGAGAAGTATCCGCTCAAACGCATCGGTACGGTCGATGACATCGCTGCTACCGCGTCTTTTCTACTCTCCGATCAAAGCGGCTGGATCACCGGGCAAGTCTTGGCAGTGGATGGAGGAATGTCCAGTATCCTCAAGTGACTCTTTGCGGCATGCAACGGCCTTTCTTTTCTAAGCCGGGACGGAACGTTTTCCGAGTCCGAATTTCGAGAGCATTCAATTGATCCTTGGTGGCGGATACCGTTTCAAGGACAAAGCCTTTTCGGGGTAAGTTTCAGCCCCCCTCGCTTTCGACACGCCTTAAAATACGAAGATAGAGGACTGTCTGAAGTATCGAAAAAAATCTGCATGTGCGGGGACGGAAAGATGAAACGTCGCGAGTTTTTCGAGAACGTCACGGCAACGACACTTGCCGCAAGTAGTTGCAACCCATCGCTTTGGGCTGCCGAACATGAATCGGATCATCAGGGGCACGATCACCAACAGTGCCATCCAACGTACGCGGATCTCCAAGCGGCGATGGCGTCTCCGCCAGAGAAGTTCGCTTTCGTTCCAGCGATTCGCGTCGGCACAGAATCGACGGGCCCCGACTACATGGCAACGGTCGATGTCGATCCTGCCTCGCCCACGTACAGTCAAGTCGTCGGTCGATTCGCGATGCCCGGGAAGGGGGACGAACTTCACCACTACGGCTGGAACGCATGCAGTAGTTGTCATGGTGAAGGACACCGCCGCTACCTGATCGTTCCCGGTCTGGCATCGGGAAACGTGTACATCATCGACGCGTTAGACCCGAAGCAATTGAAACTGCACAAAACGATTTCCGGAGACCAGATCGCCGCGAAGTTGAATCTGTCGACACCCCACACCGTTCACTGCCGAGCCGACGGTGTGATCATGATCTCGATGCTCGGGGACGCTGACGGAAATGCGCCGGGTGGCTTCTTGGAGATCAGCCCCGAATTTGAAGTGACCGGACGTTGGGAAAAATCGCTCGACGGTATGAACTTCAACTATGACTTCTGGTACCAACCTCGTCACAACGTGATGGTCAGTAGTGAATGGGCTGCTCCCAACACTGTGAAGCAAGGCTTTCGACTAGAAGACGTTCAGGGTGGAAAATACGGTCACCAACTACACTTTTGGGACTGGTCCCAACGCAAGATCCAGCAATCCATCGACCTGGGAGAAGAGGGCATGATTCCGTTGGAGGTCCGCTTCCACCATGACCCGGATAGCACTCACGGATTCGTTGGGGCTGCTCTGAGCAGCGCCGTCTTTCACTGGCATCAGCAGAACGACCAGTGGGAAGCGGAGAAGGTGATTCAGGTCGAGCCCGTTGAAACCGAAGGCTGGCCATTCCCCGTACCCGGTCTCGTCACCGACATCGTCCTCTCGCTGGACGATCGGTATCTCTACTTTTCCAACTGGCTACACGGCGACATCCGGCAATATGACGTCCGTGACACGAGTAACCCCAAACTGGTCGGCCAGATTTGGCTGGGCGGTGTGATTGGACATGCGTCCGATTGGCGTGATGGCGAAATCGTTGGTGGACCGCAAATGTTGCAACTCAGCCGCGATGGAAAACGCTTGTACGTATCCAGTTCCCTGTACAGCGTTTGGGATAACCAGTTTTATCCCGACATGGCCGACAAGGGCTCGTGGATGCTGCAAATCGATTGCGACACCGAGAACGGCGGATTGAAACTCAACGAGAAGTTTCTAGTCGACTTCGGCAAGGAACCGAACGGACCTGCACGCGCGCATGAAATCAGATTCCCTGGCGGCGACTGCACTTCGGATATCTGGGTCTAAGTGCTCGACGCGATTCGCTCGACGATTCGCATCCCTTCACAGAGAGTCTCCTGATCATGTTGCGTCTGGCCTTGGCATTCCTCTGTTTATCGCTGATGGGCTATACAGCCCAGGGCATCAGTCTCTTCAATCGACATTGGATCGAGCACTATTTGTCCGATCCCGACATGGACGAGGAGACAGCTAAACAGGCCCGTAGTGCTGGCTGCTACCTATGTCATGTGAAGGGCAAAGAGAAGAAAACGTCGCGCAATGAGTATGGTGAGGCGCTGTCAAAGTTCCTTGATGCCAGCGACTTTCCAGACGATTGGGTGGAAGCCAATCCGGAAGAGGCGAAACGAAAGATCATCACCGCATTCCAGAAAGTGGAAGAAGAACTTCGCGACGACTAGGAGTCTGCTGACAACGGCTCGCTGCCGGTCATGAGTCTGTTCCGGTCATGAGCCTGTTCCAGCATAGCTCGCGCCCTGCGGCGGCGAAGGCAACGACGAAGACGGTGAAAGTCGACGGCGTTGATGGGAACGGTTAGTCGTGATGCCCGCCCTGGAATCACACCACGTGGGACCGCCGTATGCTCGTCGTACCACGGCACAAGGGCTGTCACGTCGTCGTGTGTAATGATTCCCAACAACCCAAAGTCGTTGCATGAGACATCATGCGCGACGTGACTGGGGCAGTTCCGCCGGCAACGGCTTGATGGAGGCGGACGTTTCAGTCTCGTATCGATCCAAATAAAGGTTCAACGAACGAGAGACGGAGGACAAGAATGCGACTTGTCGATTGTTGCGGTGCGTCTTCAAAATAAACCAGACGACGACAAACAAACCTACGACCCAAATGGTGCCGACGATCGAGTTGAACCGTACGGCCGCCAACAACTCGCTCAAGAAATCGTCGCCAGAGTAGGTCCTTAGGACGGTCATCCAGATTGTGACCGTACCGATGATCAACGCGACGATTCCGAAGGGGGATCGATCGAAAACCTTGCGTGGATGTCGATCGCCGCTCAGACCTTCGAGCTCTAATTGGGTCAGTCGCCGATAGACGGTCAACTCTTCGGGAGTGAATTCGTCCATGAACTGCCAAAGGGTCACGAGCGCTGGCGCGTCATCGTAGAGCGCGCTCTCAAAACGCTGGTACATCGCGGCCTGCCCCCGGTCATCCTGATAGTGCTCCTCCAGCGGTGCCCGAATTCGCTTCACTTCGGCAGAGTCTTTGGACACCGGACGTTTCAATCGCGACTCCGCTTCCAGCAGGAATTGCAGGTAATCCCCAATCACGTTGGCGTGCGCGAGATGCTCGTTCAAACCCATGATTGTCGACTCCGTTCGATCGAGGCATGGATGACTCGGCGATCGTAAACCATCTGCGGAAATACGCAAAGATCGATCGCTAACCAAAGGGCGACCGACGACTGCTCCTGCGGTAACGGACGCCGCCGAAGCGTATCATGGCGATTCCGCCGCGAGGAAGAAAAAACGATGCACCACGCACGCTTTCGTCATGCGATTTGGGTTTCGCTGTTTGTCACCAGCATTCTTGGGGCGAATGAGCCGCCGCAGGTCTTTGATTTACCGACCTACAAGACATTCATCGACATGGAGTTGAGCCGTGTACGGCCCAACTGCTCGATGGCGGAAATGGGCATCCGCGGTCGCCCTGTTCGTGGGCGATTGGTGAATCACCTGGGGGCACCAATGTCCGATGTCATCGTAGCTCTTGTCGAACCGATCGGGCATTCGCTGGATTGCTTCTACGAGAACTTCGACGTGACCGATGAGCAGGGTCGATTCAATGTCGCTGGTTCAGTCTCCAAGAACCGTCTGATATTTCGTCAATCGAACGGCCGCACGTGGCGACTCAGAGTTACAGATTTACAAGACGATCGACTTGTCCGATGGCCACCACCAAGCACGATCACCGCCCACCTTTCCAGCGCATTGCGGAATGAGCTGTCCGTCGAAGAAGCCGATGACGAAGCGTCTCCACGACTGTCCCTGCAAACCGAACAATATTGGGGCGGGATGTCGATCATGGTGATCGCTCCCGAACGCGTCTCCGATGGCGACACTGTTTTCAAACACGTCCTGCCCGCCAACTACGCATTGACGATCCCCAAGACAATTGATGTTGCGGGCCAGAGGATTACACGCCGAATCGAGCTTCGTCGAGTTCACGTCCAGCCGGGTGAGCATCAGCAACTCTCGCTCGTTCCCAACGGTGGTACCCGTTTGAGTGGCAAATGCCCGATCGGTTCGTACTTGGTGGTCAGCCGAATGCAGCAGACCTACGAAGATTGTCCTGCCGCCATTGAGCTCGTCGCGATTGACGAGGGTCACTTCGAAACACGACCTCTCCCCAAGGGTGACTATCGTGTGGAAGCGCACGTCCATGGCAACAATCCAGCTTTGCGCCGAATGGGTGACTCTGCGGTCCGCCGATGGAACATTCGTATCGACGGAACTGAAGGCAGCTTGAAGCTCGACGAGTTACCTCAGCCGAGCAAATTGGAAGCAGCCGTAACATTCATTTTGGACTCTTCCGATGACTCACGTGTGTCGCTACGAAGCCTGACCGCACGTTGGCCTGAACACGAGGTCTTAAGCGAATTCGCCAATCGTCTCAATGACGACGCGATTCCCTATTTCTGGCGAAGACGTCTCCCTAACCTCGCCGTTCGTTATCTGATAGCGACGAAGTCACCGATGTGCTCATTACCGCATTGGAATCGACCGACCGCTATCGTCAACGACGTGAGTTGGTTCGTGCCCTGCAGACCTCGACTTACCGAGCCGATCACATCATCGAGCTCGTTACGCCGAACCTTGAATCAGCTCACCACCTGGAACGTAGCGTGGCCCTTCGAGCGCTTGGTGAAATTGCCGTCCGCAACCCGAAACATGCCAACGCGATCGCAAAATACCTTGAAACTTCGCTACGCGATCGCTGGGAGTTCATTCGACTGTCGTCAGCTGCCTACCTTGGACGCATGGGATCTTCGAATTCGGTTCCCGCTTTGTTGAGAGCGCAGAATGACGAACACCCGCCGGTCGCGATCTACGCAGCTTCATCGGTTTGGAAAATCATCGGCGACCCCGAGAATGCAATCGGTGTGATGACCGACGCACTGGGTCGCGACGGTCTTTCCGGTCTCTGGGAAGCAGCCTATCTCATGAAGCCGATCGCGGAGACACATCCGATTCCGGCGCTCACTCAAACGAGACTTCGCCAAGTCGCAGCCATGGCAGCCGAACCTCCTTTTCGCACGAAGTTTCAATACGAGCAAGCGCGAGCGGCAGGTGCGGCTCAGCAGGTACTCGACATCATCGAGGAACGCGACCTGGCCCGGGACTCTGATGCCGACGATCGTGAGTGATAGTTGCCGCACATGGCTCCACGTCGCTGATGATGCGACCCTCGCCGTTGCAAACCCTTCATTGCCACACGACTACTATTTCTTGCCCAGCGAGAGCAGACTCACAGGCCAACGCCCGTTGCTATCAAAGGGCATGCGAAATATTCGCATGCGTAGCTAACATTTTTGCGGAGGCGACGAACGCCGATGCACGGCTAAGTTGCGAGCACGTTGGGAAACGTCAACTCATCAAAGGAGGAAGAGAGATGTTAGTTCTGTCACGAAGAAGCAAGCAAAGCATCACAATCGGCGATGGTATCGTCGTCACGATTTTGGATGTCAAGGGAAAACGAATCACCGTCGGCATCGATGCCCCAGACGATGTTCAAATACGTCGAGGCGAATTGCCAGCACAAATTGAAGTGATCGAGCAGGAAACGAGTTCTAGCGAATACGCAAGAACCGAGCGTTGCCCGTCCGCAGTTGCGATTCCCGAATTGCAGACCATGCTTGTGGCGGATTGACCAGGTTGCCTCTCCAGCCGCAAGGTTGGCTTTCCAGATCCTGGCGACCTCGGCGATGCCGTGCTGAACGGCTCGAATCCACGCATTGTATTGCTCCGCGCCCGACACGACGAGTCTTTCTAGACCCCGTCGATATCGGCGAGCAACAAAGAGCGGACCAGCTCAACATCATTATTCACGCCCAACTTTTCCAGTATTCGGGCACGGTGTTTGGAGC
>JBPCVD010000559.1:0-3223 GCA_051010815.1 Rubripirellula sp. | reverse complement strand
AAGACACCCCCGAAATCTTCCATCCTGCCTCGCAAGAATGCAGACGGCAATGCTTCCAAATAGGAGTTCAAGGGAACGCCTCGTGTCGTTGCCTCGATGATCGAATGACGACTGCATCGATTGTAGTGATTGATCGAGTGCATTCTGCGATACGTTGCTTCGAAGCCATCAAGACGCCGCATCCGTCGGCGCAACCCGTCGTTCACATGCAAGCTTGCGCGGGAACGTTGCGGGCGACTGCGTCCCGAGATGAACTGCGTTCTAGGCTTGTGTGCGGGCAATCTTCTGCTCTGCCAAGTCCCATCCCTCAACGCGGATCATCGAGGATGAACGCTCCGAACACTCGAGTGCTGATCGCGGACGACAATGTCGCGCTGGCAACGGTCGTGGCGGAGCGTTTCGAATCGCATGGGCTTTCCTCGGTCGTCTGCTCTGACGGCGACCAAGCATGGGACCTCTTTCGCGCCTCCTCAATCTCGGTGATCGTCAGTGATTTCGACATGCCCGGAATCAGCGGGACGGAATTGTGTCGACGAGTTCACTCGCTGAGCCCCCAACTTCCGTTCTTCATCATGACCGCACGAGAAGTCGAGCTACAGTCAGACCCAAAGCTTCGAGACCTGAAAGTCGCGCGAATCTTTCCCAAGCCATTCCGATTCGCCGAGCTACTGGCGTCCGTGAAAAAGTCGATTCTGAATCCCTAAAACCGGGCATCTGCCGAACGCAGCATGCCCTGACCTTCATCGCACGGAATCGAGCCGAATGGACAGGCTTTTGACGGCTACTTGGAATCCATGATCCAAACCGAATCGATGGGATTCGATTGGTCCTGCGTCAAAGATGCGACCACTCGACCGAGCAGCACAACACTGGCGTTGTCCTCGGGATGATCGTCCACAAGCGTCGCGAGTTGCCTTGCGGCACCACGAAGGTCGCACTCAAGATACGCAGTCAGAGCGGACTCATAGCGGGTCGCCATGTCCCGCCAAACGTGATCCGCCTCGGGCTTCAATTCATGAAGACCGATCGGCTCGACGATGCCAACGGGCCTCACCACCGCCAGGCGACGGTGGTCGAACGCCGTTCCGATCGCTTTCGCAGTCGAGTCGGTAATCAGGGAAGCGATCCCAAGTTTCTTTGTGATGCCCTGAACGCGACTAGCCAGATTCACGGTGTTGCCGAGCGGTCCGTACTTGAACTTTACCTTGGATCCCGTGTTCCCGACACGAGCGATCCCCGTGTTGATCCCGATGCCGAACCCGAACTTATCAGGCGTGACCTCTTTCCAACGCTCACGAAGCGGCTCGACAAGTTTCAGCATTTCGAGAGCAGACTGACACGCACGCACCGCATGGTCGGGTTGCTCCGCCGGAGCGCCCCACATAGCAAGCAGCTCGTCACCGATGTAGTCAACTAAGACGCCATCGGTTCTGGTCACACAATGACTCAGTTCGGTGAGCACGTCGTTGATCCATTCGATCGTCCGTTGAGCACCGACACGTTCAGCGATCGTGCTGAACCCGCGGATGTCGCAGAACATGACCGTGACTTCCGCATCGCGTCCCGCAAGCAGGTCCTCGTCCTGTTCAAGTCGCTCGACCACCTCATGTGAGAAGAACTGCGTTAGCGACGATCGAATCGCTTCTTGTCGCTGCCGCGCGATTCCAGATGACACGGCTCCCGCCATCACCTCTAGAAGCGCCGCCTCCAAGTCACCGATCGGCGTGTCGACACCACCGGAGCCAAACTTTCGGTCACCATAGATCGCGCCGATCACCTTTCGGTTCTCATCGAAGATGGGCGCCGCTACCGCACGATCCAGCACCATCATCGAGGAATCGGCCGTGTGGAGATAGTTCGCGGGATCGTAGATGACTGTCTTGCTGGTACTCAAGACTCGATCGGTCAATCGCTTGCTGAACGTCCGCTCCCGCATTTCGAGCTGTTCGTCTTCCGTGTCGGTGTTCGCGGTATAGCAAGACCGAATACTCCAGTCATCCGCTTCACGAAGCAAGACCAAAGCGCGATCAAGATCAATCATCGACGCGACCGCGTAAACCGCAGAGTCAAAGAACTCGTTTGATCCAGCAGACTGCTCCACGACCGTCAGCGCGGACCTGACAAGATCGACGGCCACCCGGCCCTGGTCTTCCTTGCTTTCGCCGCCAAACAGTTCGTTCAGTCTGGCCGGCGCAACGTTTTCCATCGTCGATTCGATGGTCCCGTTCAACGTACGGAAATGCGTATCCGGACCGTCACGCGAAATCTGGCTCGACTCACCAGCGACGGTCGCCGTGATTCGAATCGTCCGATTCTCTGGCAGCACGACCACGAGCTCATCGTGTGCTTGAAACGAATCGCCCGGGGGCAAAGGCTCAGTCTTGCTTCCGACGTAGAAGGCCAATCGCGGATGAATATTGGTGACCTGAATTCTGCCATCGTCGGCACAATCGACCATCAGCGCTTGTCGCGGAATCGTCCGCGCCGAGAGTGGCGCGATCACCAAGCGTTGACTGGTCGACAAGTCTTGCAGTTCCAGAGGCCCCGAATCACCTTCCTGCTGACGTCCGACTTCGAGGGGGATCCTGGAAATGCCATTCCACACTTCCGTTTTGCCATCGAAAACGCTGACTTCTACCTTCTGTTCCACCATATAGTCCAATAGGGATTGGCCGCTGTCCTTGGAAGCCATGAGCGTTGCAATCGCTCTCGCCACACTGGTACCGCCACCGAGCACGCTCGGTGCAAAGAGAATGTACCGCACCGGCGGTTGGCTTGCACTCGCCCTAGCGATTCCTCAGTTCGCGTTAGCTCGTTTTCTGCTGAGCGTAACACTGGGGTAAACGGTAGGGAGCGAGTTCGAGTCTAGACAGCCACCATGGGCTTTGCGGCACCAAACCGTAAACGTCCGGCAAAAAGGTAGGAATCGTCGCCGATTCGTAGAGGATTCAGCGACGTTATGCCGCGTTCAACGCGAGGCCCATCGACGGCCTTCGTTCCCCACACGAAATGATCTTGGTCGCCGACTAAACCAATCCAGCGGCCTTCCGCCAGACCCAGAAAACGCCCAGCAGCACCACTAACAGAGCAGCGGTCGCGGGGTGGCTCCAAAGTTGTACGCGGCGAATCGAAGGCTCTGGTTGCGGCAGATCTGACAACCATTGGATGACGTCGTTGACATCGTTTCGTTCCACCGCTTGACCGCGGGACACAAGCGCCAGTT
>JBPCVD010000558.1:0-7368 GCA_051010815.1 Rubripirellula sp. | reverse complement strand
CCCCAGAAGCTGGACGACTGATCGCCGCACCGCGCCGAAAACAAGACGCGCAGAATCGATTTCTATTGGTGGGATGGTCGGGCTATCCGACGGAATCGCGAAACCAGCACTGCTATCTTCAGCCGGGCCAGGAACTGATGAGCCTTTCCACGAGCGACCAGTGGGACGCTGAGTTGATCCTTAGTCAGCATCAGGTGGAACGGATTGCCGTCGGTGCCAAAGTACAGCTTGCTCTCGAGTCGAGTCCTGCTGACAAGTTTTCGGGACAAGTCATCAGTATCTCTCGAAGTGCCTGGGCCTCTGAGATTAACCGTGACCGCCGCGATGACCGAGAGGCATCCCAATATCGCAGGCCAGCGGAAACGTCGTATGCAGTCCGAGTGTCGATCGATTCGGCACCGACGCATGTCATCGCAGGAGCGACCGCGATCAGCCGAATCGACTCGCAGCCGATATCGGTCGTTGGCCGCACGACTCGATTCCTCAGTGGTCTCTTTCGATTCCGATAGCGGCCAGCCGACGATCTCGTCGACTCGATGGCACGGTGCCATTCCTGTATTCCGCCTTAAACGGCCGAGCGGTTGCGAGCGTCAATGAACTTCAGTTCTTGATAAAGCATTTCAACCTTCGGCATCGCAACCCCCTGCCGTTTTGCCGCACGGAGAGGATTCCCGAAGATCGCCTCGACCTCCATCGGCTTGCGATTCAGATAGTCGATTCGCATGCTGCTGTCGTAGGGGACCATTGCTTTGGTCACGTCGATCGTCTGTTGCATCATCTTTTCCGGAATCGCTGCGTCACAGGCGGCGGCCGCCTGATGAACTTCGGCAATCACTTCCGCGACCAAATCTAGCGAACTCGTGTCTTCCACCAATTCCTTGGTGGAGGCATTCAGGACGACCGAGAGTCCGTTGAAGGGGATGTTCCACATCAGCTTTCGCCAGCGTGTGAGTTGAAGATCGGGCTCCAACACGGCGTCAATCCCTGCCTGCACCAGGGCATCGCACAATCGCTCTCCGCGCAGAGTCACTGAGGGCGGCTCCATTCCGTATTCACCAAATGCGATCTTGCCATAGTCAATGTGTCGAATGTGGCCCGGCCCCACTTTGTTGCTGCACAGAAAACAACAACCACCGAGCACTCGGTCGACGCCGACAACCGCGGCCGAATCGGCTTCCATGTCGAGGCCATTCTGCAAAACAAGCACGTCGCCTCCGCCCGAGGTGGGCTGCGGAAGCAAATCTTTCAATTGATCGTTTTGTGTCGTCTTGAGGCCAACGATCGTGACATCACACGGCGGCATCGATTCCACCGAAGCATGAGCATGAACATCGGGGAGCTTAAAATCCCCGTAATGGCTTTCGATTTTCCAACCATGTCGCGAAACATGCTCGAAATCGCTACGCAGCAGAAAATGCACGTCAAAACCAGCCTTGGCCAACATGCTGCCATAGAGGCCACCGAGTGCCCCTGAACCAAGAATGGCAAATGTTCGCGGTCCGCTTGTGGGCATTGCGGCTCTTCTCAGTTCAAGGTGTCGAACGGAAACGTCGTGTCATGGAAGACCCGCCGGCAAAACGACCGACGCATTCTTCGAAGGCAAACTAAGGCGCGGACGGATGGCTTAGAGCCGACTTAGGAATCATGGTGTACGTCTCGCCGTCGCTAGACCACTGCAGTCGAACCTTGCTTGGCTGCTCGCCCGACAGACTGGTGAGCCGAAATGGATGCGAACCTTTCGAAAGTCGCAGGCTAACGTCTGCCGGATGATTGGATTCGAACCGAGCATCGGCATCGATCGCAGAAGCATCGTGGATTCGTAAAAAGGCGTGTTGGTTTCCACTCAATCGCAGATGATAGGTACCAGTCGCGGGAACCTGGATCCAACCGGACAATTCCAACGCTCCTTTCCCGACATCAATCGCAGCGGTGTCAATGATATCGACAACACCATCCTGGACCGCGTCCATCCCTTGCACGCGGGGCACGTAACCAAACTCGCCCGGGAAGAATCGCCAACGAACTCCTGCGACGGAATCCTTGATCGCGTCATCGCTGGCGGCGGGAATCGGAACGTCGTCATACGGTCTGGGGGCAGATGCATTGGGCATCCGGCGTTGGAGCGCCGCATCCTTCATTCGTTGCCCAAGTTGGGTGAAGCGAGCAGACGTTCCCGCCAAGTTCGTCCGCTCTTTCGGATCGACCGTTAGATCGTAGATCTCAAAGGGATCATCGTGCGATTTGATGTCGACGCGAACCCCTTTGAATCCATCCAAATGCACAACCTGCATCTGCCCGCGTTTCAAGCCGCGTCGACGTGATGAAAAATCACTGTAGTCAGGTGTCTTTCCTCGGTTGACATACTCAACATAGATCTGACTCGGAGCTTGCGTCCCCTCACCGGTCAACGAGGGTCTGAGCGAGACGCCATCGGTTCGCGCGGGAGCTGCAACGCCCGCGAAGTCGGCGAATGTCGGCATCCAGTCATGAAATTGGGACGCGTGATCATCAACGGCCCCAGCCGGTATCCTGCCGGGCGACCAAGCCACGGTCGCCATGCGGATGCCTCCTTCCCACGTGTCTCGCTTGATGCCTTCGAACGGTCCGTAAGACTGAAAAGCGGAAGCAGCAATCTTTTCGCCCTTGATGTAAGACACGTCCAACGGGCCGTTATCACTGCTGATCACTACCAACGTCTCTTCGGCAATGTTGAGATCGCGAAGCGTCTGCAGTAGATCACCGACACAGTTGTCAATTCGGCGAATCATCGTGGCGAATCGGACCTGCGTGTCGGACCAGCCTTTGCCGACATAGTCTGGATGTCGATAGTCGTCGATCGTTCCCGTGGCCGTGTTGATCATCTGCCCCGGTTTGCCGACCCACTTAAGCCCACCGTTCAATCCCCTGCCCTCTGGGTACGCGATGGTTGGCAACTGCAAAGCCGCATGCGGCGTGTCATAGGCGAGATACAGAAAGAAAGGCTGATCAGGATTATCCTGTGTCTGCGTTACGATCCAATCTTTGCTGCGCGCGGTGAACAGGTCCGTGGTATAGCATTTCGAAAGCCCCGCACTCACCTCGTCCTGGTTATGCCAAACCTGCTTCGGAGAGCGATGATTCTCAGAGTCACCAAGCTCCCAGCGATCGGCAGGATAGTGAACGTGCCCGTCACGATGGCGGATGTAGCCATAGTATTCGTCGAATCCACGTTTGGTCGGATAGGCGGGCCACTGCTGAGCGTTTTCGCCTTCTCCGGGCAAGCCATACTTGCCGACCATCGCCGTTCGGTAGCCAGCCGTCTGCAGAACCGAACCGAGCGTGTGGTTATCTGCCAACATCTTGTCGAACTGGTTGTCGCGTACCTCGGCATGACCTTGATGGACTCCCGTCAAAAAGGAGGCGCGACTGGGAGCACACACTGGGGCGGGGCAGTAGTGCGCCCTCAGCTGAATCCCCTCGGATGCCATCTGGTCGATCATCGGGGTCTTGTGCGAACGTGAATGTTGCGAGTCATTCTGGTGCAGCACGCCAAAGTCTCCCCAACCCAAGTCATCGCAAAGGATGAACACGATGTTGGGCTGGCGATTCGTATCCGCGGTTGCAACAGTTGCGAAGGCGGCAACCGCGATTACGGCAGAGGCAAGCGGAACGAAGAGAGATCGCAGCATGGACATCACCAGCCAGAGAGGACTTTGAATACGGGGATTCGCCAACCGACCCTGGGTGGTTCCCACGTTTCGGGGCCGACTATCAGCGAGTGCCCCAACCTCGGGCTGGGGAAAACTCGATTCTAAAGGCCGTCGCTCAAAACCGCTATCGACCCAATCCAGCCGCGGTCGCAATACGTGAGCCGCCCGCGCGACACGTGAGCCACACATGCGATGCGCGAAATGTTCTCACTGCACGCGAACCGCTCGTCGACGCGTTTTCTATCGCTCGCGAAACAATTCACTGATCGACTGATCGTGGTGAATTCGTTTGATTGCCTCGGCAAGCAGCGGCGCCACGGTCAATTGCACAAGATTTGGCAACTGCTTTTCCGCGGGGATGGGAATCGAATCGGTCACGACAATCGAGTCGATCGGGGCGTCACGCAATTTCTCGATTGCCGGCCCGCACAGCACACCGTGTGTCGCCGCAATATGGATCTCCTTCGCTCCCTCCTGATGAACCAACCTGGCGGCACCACATATGGATCCCGCCGTGCTGATCATGTCATCAAACAGCAAAGCAATCTTACCTTTGACTGGCCCACCGATGATCGTGCTCTGGCGAACTTCCAACGCGCTGGTGCGTCGCTTATCGACAATCGCCAACGTACCGCCGAGGCGTTTGCTGTGTCCAAGCGCACGTTTGATGCTGCCCTCATCCGGGCTGACGACCACGATCTTGTCGCCCTCCATGCCTCGCTCTGCAAAATGTTCGTTCAGCACCGGGGCGGCATAGAGATGGTCGACCGGCACATCAAAGAAACCCTGGATCTGAGCAGCATGCAGATCCATCGTCAGTACGCGGTCGGCACCCGCGCGAACGATCAGATTGGCCGCCAGTTTGGCCGTGATGGGGACGCGTCCTTCGTCTTTGCGGTCTTGCCTGGCGTAACCGTAAGAAGGAATCACGGCCGTGATCCGCTCCGCGCTGGCTCGCTTGCAACAATCAATCATGATCAGCAGTTCGATCAGATTGTCGTTCACTGGCGGAGCCGTCGGCTGAACCAGGAACACGTCGCGACCACGAACGTCCTCATCGAGCTTGCAGTAGTTCTCCCCATCGGGAAACTTACCGAGCGTGATCGCCGCAGGATCGAGATGCAGATGCCGACAGATTTTCGCGGACAGATCGTGATTGGCTCGACCGCTGAAGATCTTCAGTTCACGCATAACCCATCGCTCGCATTTTCTCGTCGACTTGTTGCAACTCGTCGACGTTGTTGATTGACAAGGACTCGCACTCTTCCAAAACAGGAAGTGCTGCCACGGGACGCCCCGACTCTCGCAGCAGTCTGGCACAGTCCGTTAGATAGTACTCCGACTGAGCGTTGTCGTTGCTAAGTTGGTCCAATCCGAAGAGCAAATCTGGCGTCTGGAACAAATAGGTGCTCATGTTCACCTCGCGGATGGCCAACTGCTCGGGAGTTGCGTCCTTGTGTTCCACAATCCCGGTGAATTCGCCTTCGGCGTTCCGCACAATTCGCCCCAGACCGGTCGGATCCTCTTTTTCCAGCGTTCCCAGCAGCAAAGCGGGCTGGGTTTCCTCAAAATGGTTCAGCAGTTTTTTAAGACTCGAGGCCTGGATCAGGGGCGAGTCGCCTGCGACCACGATCGTGGGCCCCTCTTGAGACTCAAGCTCTGACCGGCACATTTGCACGGCATGCCCGGTGCCTAGCTGCTCTTCCTGCAAGACGAATTCGATGTTTCCACCGCGCGACTTCAACTCGTCCTCCACCATCTGAGCCTCGTGACCGACCACCACGATCTGCCGATGGATGCCGGCTTTCTCGAGCGCGTCGAGGACAAAATGGATCATCGGACGGTCGACGACGCGGCAGAGGACCTTGGGCAGGTCACTCTTCATTCGCGTCCCTCTCCCGGCTGCCAAGATGACGGCACAAGATTCCTTCATGGGAATTTCCAACGCAGAAGACGAAAAAGCACTCCCCGCTCGGGGCGACAGGACGACAATCGTGCCTTCTGCCAGCCAAACTCACAAGGCGGGCGAATCCGTCTGGATCTGGAATCCGCAAATTGGCGACAATCGGGCCTCCCCAGACATATCTCAGCAAGGATGCCAACGTGAGCGCGGTCCCACCGCAAACCACCTTTCGTCAGCGAATCCGCCAGGTTTCAAGCCTGGGGGTCGACTTTCTCGCCTATAGCATCGTTCGCTTGCTGGTCGCATTTGTGCAAACCCTGCCGCCAGACATGGGCGATTCAGTTTGCCGTGCGATCGCTCGACTCGCTTCGGGACCGCTGAAGGTCCGTCGCAACACGACCGAAGAAAATCTGAAACGGGTTTTTCCCGAAGCCGACGCCCAGACACGGAAAGCACTCTCGTTCGCCATGTGGCATCACCTGCTGCTGATGGTTTGCGAGATCGCGTGGGCGCAGCGACGACTTCACCTGGCCAACTGGGGTCAACACGTTGCGTTCCGTGACAACCGAGCCATTCTCACCTACTTGCTCAGCAATCGCCCGATCGTGACCGTCACTGGCCACCTCGGAAATTTTGAAATTGGTGGCTACGTCACCGGACTGATGGGATTCAGCACGCTGACCATCGCTCGCAAGCTCGACAACCGCTTTCTACACGACTGGGTGGCGAGATTTCGGGGAGCCAAGGGCCAACACATGATCGACAAAGAGGGTTGCGCCAACGCAGTCGACAATCACCTGAGCAACGGCGGCATTCTGACGCTGCTCGCCGACCAACACGCCGGCCCCAAAGGATGCTGGACCGACTTCCTGGGTGTGCCCGCCTCCTGCCACAAGGCACTCGCGCTTTTCACCCTGGGCCCGAAAGCGCCAATGATGGTCGGCTCTACCCGCAGGCTCAATGGTGTCCCGATGCAATTCGAGCTGGTCTGCTTCGGAGTCGCAGATCCACTTCACGACCCCGACGGCAATTGCGAATCGGTCACGTCGCTGACGGAGTGGTACAACGATCAACTCGCCGTCGCAATCTCGCATTCGGTCGAGCAGTACTGGTGGCTGCACCGCCGCTGGCGAACCCCACCACCTCGCGTGGCAAAACGACTGGCGAAGCAGCAGCTTGCAAAGGCGGCTTGAGAAGGCGCAGTTCTAAATGCCACCCACCCGGTGCAACCTCAACCCACTCGGCGCTCGTGGACAGACAACGGATTCAATCCGGAGTTGTGATCAGCTGAAATGGGAAAGCCTGCACCTTGAATTGGACGCGGTCTTCGTAACGCGTTGATGGCCGCAACGGGTTTGCTCACCGTCGCCTCTCGGACTCGGTTCGCCGCCGACATGAGTTTAGTCCGAAGTTGGCTTCTCGGAGCAGGGTCTCTTGCAACAGGGTCTCTTGCAACAGGGCCACTCGGAACAGGGCCACACTGCGGAATTGCTGCCAACTCTACGACAACCCGTCGTCATCGATGCGGCAACCATTCGGCGGAAGCTCTAATAGCGGACGCCACCCGATCCGGTAGCGACGCCATCGAATCGAGGTACTTCGTAGACGCTGAATTCAGCCCACAGTGGCATGTGATCGCTAATGCTCAATGCCTGCTCTTCGCTCAACCCAAACTCGCGTTGCAAGTCGACCACGCCATAGCGGCCGGTGTACTCACGGGTCATCGTTCGATCGATCAGGATGTGATCGAGCGTTTGGGTGCGAGTTGTGTCAGTC
>JBPCVD010000557.1:0-16634 GCA_051010815.1 Rubripirellula sp. | reverse complement strand
TTCGAACGAACAGCGTCTTCCCCAAGCCGGGTACCGATTCGATCAGCACGTGACCTCCTGCGAACAGGGCGGTAAGCGAGCCAAGAACCAATTCCTCTTGTCCGACAAACAGTTTGCCAATTTCTGCTGCGATTTTTTCGTACAGCTTCTGGACGGGCACGAATTTCGGCGACTTCACGATGTTTGCGGGTGCTGCCGGAGGAACGTTCGCTTCGGGTGGGATACTACTCAACGTTCTGCCTCGTCGTTATCGGAATTCGCAGGTCCGGCCGAGTCTGGGGGCGGTGCCTGCGGTGGTGGATTTGGGATGGCCGGTGGGGCCGAGGATGGCTCTGTCTCAGAGGGCAAACGTTTAGACGCTAGCCGCTTGGATGTCAAAGGTGGGAGCGGTGGCGAAGCGGGAACGTGAGCATCGGGCAGCACCCATGGTCCGCTATTTTCGCCGTGCAATCGTTTCATGTACTCACTGATTCGTGCCCGGGCATAGCGTTCGCCACCAGACCGATTCATCAACGCTGCGACGGCATCCAGGTGGTCGCCAAAATTACTTTGCTTTGTCCGTTCAACGCGTCGTGGACGACCGAAGACTGGCAACAGCATGAGGCAGATCACAAGCCCCAGCAGCACGCCATGCATTGTCACCAAACTGATCGGCCACACGGTCAGCAGTTCCATGCCGGAGGCTTTTGGGACTCCCGGCGTTTTTTCGCTGACGCTAATCGGCGACCAGTTGCTGGTCAAAAAACCTGCCCGCAAATCTTTCGAATTCTGCGGCGTCGACTCGCGAATGATCTGTTCCGCCAAGCGACGATTCAATGGACGTGTGAAAGCGTAATTCGTGAGCAGCGAGCCTCCTGCGACGACGATGATTCTCGATCCTTTCCACTTCTCGGACGTGATTTCGGCGACAATCGGTACGCCCGATTCCATGCTTGCCATCTCGCGGTAACTCACCTCCGTGCGTGTCGGTTTTGTCTCTTTTGAAAAGGACCAGTTGTTGCCTCCGGAAGTCGGTCCAGTGGGGCCATTGGCTCCAAAGGGAACCGGAGCAGTGGTTGCTGCCGTCGAATTCGCGTCTTTCTTCTCGTAAGGCTTGACCCGAAATTCCACCGACACCTCCGAGTCCTGCGGTTGCTCACCCAACGCCTTCTTCCACGGGCCATCGACTTTACCGATGACGCTTCGTTCCACAAGCGGATCGACGCGAAACCAACCGTTGCTTGGCACTGCTTTGCGGTTGAGTCGCCACATCATCCTCTGGTTGACACTCTTGGCCGCGCGTTTTCGATATTCGAGGCGTTGGCCTGGAGGAGCGAGTCTGGCAGCATCGATCCAGTAATCGGTTTCACTGCCGCTGTCGGGGATGATGTAGACAAGCGTATGGTCGCCGCGTGAAAGCCACTTTTCGAACCAGCGAGTGACCGACGTATCGACAGAACCCAGCACTTGAGGCGTCCAAACGATCACGTCACTGCGCATCACGCGGTCGCTCAATCGCGTCACGTCACGGTTTCGAAATCCCGCTTTTTCATACGATGCCCGCAAAGCACCGAATCCGTTCAGGCTGACTCGAGCCGTCGAGCCTTTACTCTTTCCATACTCTGTTGAGAGTTCCCCGCATCCGATGACGCCGACAGTGAGGGCGACGATCGCGAACCAGGGGCGAATCAAGCGATGTGTCATGCGGCGATGTGTCATGCGGCGACCTCCTGGTGTCGCTCGATATCCGCCTCAAGCTGTTCGTTCGAATTCCACAGTTCCGAGAATTCTCTTTGTCCGATTGTGTGACGTCCAAAATAGGATCGCTCGAACGCGGTCACAGTGCCCTGCAGACGCTTGGCGACCGTGCGGTCGGCCGAGCGAGTTTCGCGAACGTACTTCCGATTCGTCTTTCCGCGATTCAGCCGCAGCATGCCAATGCGATCTAGCAGCAGCAGTTGATGACCAAACAAGAGAATGATTGCTTGATCGTATTTTCCTTCCCGCATCAAACGCTCCGCTTCGGAACGAAGGTTTACATCGGTTCGACGCAATTCGGCGGGGAGATGTTTCATCCGCTCGAGCATTTGTTCGTCCGGGGTCTGCGAAAGCTTTTTCGCTTTCCCCCGCGATCCTGAGGTCGCATCGACATCGGTCTTTGAAATCGCGTAGACGAGCAACCCCACGGCAAAGGCGACCAGCATGATCAATAGCACCCATCCAAACACATTCCCGATCGTCAATCCGGAGCCGAACAATCCAGTGCCGACTCCACCTCCGCCGGTCCCTCCTCCCGCCGCAGGCGTCGTACCGGTGGCGGATTGCTTGACACGTTTCGCCTTCGGAAGCCAACGGCTATCTCGGTTGAGCGAATCATCGATGATGGGCTCGACTCTTACGGGCCCGATCGAGTTTGCCTCGGCGTCGTACCACATCGCATCGCCCAACGCAGACTCGACCGCTGACTTGCTCGCGTCGGGTGGCTGAGATGAGACGCCAGCCCCGGGCGAATTGGGCGAATCGGTCGAGTCCTGCCACGCGCACGCTTGTTTTACCGGTAGAGACAGGGTCAGGGATAAGATCAGCAGGGCTGCGGAAGTTCTTGTCATGATCCCACCTCACTGGCGACGGGAACTTCTGTTGCATCCAACACTGGCTCGGACGAAGCCGCTTGAGCTACCTGGCGAGATTCTCCAACCAAACCTGCTTCATCCCCGAATTGACGCATCGCTTCCGCACGAATGGCGAGTTCAACCTCCCAGCCTTCCAAGCGAATGCGAGTATCCAAGTAGCTGAGCAAACGCACGAGCACGCTGACGCCGGCCACCGTCCAAAGTGCCAGGGGATAGAAGACCAGTAGCACGATCAAACTCATGAAATCCCATTGACCGAGCGAGATCCCCCGGAACCAGATCAACGTGTAGAGCACGCTGAGGAACAGACCGAACAAGACAAACGCAACTGCCAAGAAACGGCCACCCAAATCGCTGGCCATCGGACGGTGCAGTGACTTCGAGCGTCGAGACATGGTGATGATCGATTCGGAGTCACCACGAATGGGACATTGTTCCAGCAGCAAGATTTCAGGCATGAAGGGGCGGCTACTGCGAACGATGGCAATCGCGAGCGCGAATCCGATTGGAAGGACAACGTCCCATAACACGGAGGCAGGCTGTCCCCAACGGATTGCCAGGATCACCATGGCGGGAACCGCAAGCCGCTTGATGCCGAGGACCCAGAACCAGCCCCGGAATTGACGCCGAGCCTCTTGCAGGACGCTCTTCCAGGTTGGGCGTTTTTCGAACACGGCTTGACCGAGGTACAGCGTGGTCAAGACTCCCGCAGCGGGTGCTTGCAGCATGACCAGCAACATCATCCAACTCATGTACCGGAAGAGTTCAGGAAGCGCTTCTTCGTCATCGAGCCCGTAGGCGGACTCCGAGATCGGAATCCAGCCAAGCAGCAGAAAGTCGGCGACTGCCCAAAGCGATGCCCCGGCAGCGAATCCAATTAGCAGGGATGCTGGATAGCGACGGATCATGACCATCGCCAGATCACCAATTTCCGACAGCGTCCGTAGTCTTACAACGACATGAGTGTGGTCAAGTTGCATCGAGTTCCCCTTCTTCGGCGAGCGTGCCCGAGTACGACAACGGCTGCCGCGGAAAACCGAGGACCACGAAGTAAAAACTGATCAGGCCAGACGACATCACCGCCCAAAGAGCCTTCACGATATAGGGAGCGGGACTTGGTGACAGGAATCCTTCCGTGAATGCTGCCATGCTGAACAACACGGCGGACGCGGCCATAACAGGTACGGCTTTGAGCGCGCTTTCACGCAACGAGTCGACGCGAGTCAGGCCGCCCGTGCTGAACAACCCAACCCCCAGTCGCAGTCCCGCCGCAGCGGCCAAGGCGATGGCGGTCAGCTCGAACGGACCGTGGGCCGTTACGAAATGATAGAAGTTGTCACCGCCCACCGAATCTGGCCGAGCCATGAAACCAAAGACCGTGCCCAGGACGATGGCGTTGTAAGCCAGATTGAACAGGCAGGGAATGATCAAAATGCCATAAGCAAAGCACTGCAATCCGATGCCGGTGTTGTGCATGATGTAGAAACCAGACATCTGCACGTAGTGGTCGAGTGAGCCCTCAAGGCTGCTCATACATTTCCTGCATCTGATCAAGCTGAGCCGTGCCAACCATGGTCTCGGCGAAGCCGGGAAAAAGATCTTCGTTGCGGCCCATGTACATCGACAGCGCAAAGAGTCCGAAGAAGACCAATGCCGCAACGCGGACACAGGGGTCTGAGAAGATCTGCTGCGGCGCGTCATGGAAGATCACGTCCGTCCATCGATTCGGTTCAAACTTGTTGGCACGGTAAAGCTGATTGTGGGCGCGAGCGACCAGTCGGTGTAGGTAGGTCACCGTTCCCGGAGGAAGTTGATACGCGTCGGCCAAAGCAAGGTCGGCGCAAGCCGCACGGTAGAGCGTTGAGAATCTGGAGATGCCCTCGGCACCTCGGTGGTGGGCGCCTCCCGCTTTGTCAGTGCGCCCACGCGATTCCATCGCATCGCAGAGTCGTTCGAGTTCGGTCCATTGGACTCGTCGTTTCTCGAGCAATTTGGCTACGTTCATTGGTCATCCTCCGGTCGCTTTGGGCGGCCTTCGATCGGCGGAGGCTGAGACGCGGGAGGCTGGGCGGCAGGAGGCTGAGAGGCAGGAGGCTGAGAGGCAGGAGGCGTTGGACGTGACTCTTTCGGTTGAACGTTGATGTTCAGTCCTCCATCGGCCTGCGGTGGCCGTGGTCGACGGCGAGCAGCATCCGGATGCTGGGCGTTGGGTTGTGGGGCATTCGGATGGCCGCCGCCCGCAGGTTGTGCGCCGCCAGGAAAGGGCGTGGCTGTGCCCGCGCCGACGGGTGCAGGGGGTCCCGCAGTTGATTCGGAGTCGAGCGTTGCCGACGCCGTTTTCGCCAGACCTTGTGGCTTGTTTTGGTCCCGACGCAACGGGCTGTAACCGGCCAACGGTCCTAGGTCGGGGAGCTCATCGGACGAGTCGGCCAGGAATGTCTTGTAGTACAGCGCGTACATCAAGAGGTCGGGGTCGATGTCGTTTCGGAATTCAAATCGGTCGACGAGCGGGACCGTCAGATGACGTGCCACTTCCCGTCGCCGCGCGGGCGTCAAATAATGGCGACGTTCCGCGTAGATCGCGAGTGTTCGCGCCATGCTCCTCGAGACCCGGTAGTCCCCGGGAAAGAATGAAGCGAGCGCAGGGACTCGCGGGTCATCCACCTTCGCCACTGGCAATCGCCAACTCCGTTCATCAACGATCACCATCGTCCCTGCGGCCAGGTCTCCGAGGCGTTGCATGCGTCGAGTCGAGATCATCGTCATCAGTCCAATCATCCCCGTGGGAATCATGAAGACCGGAGGAACGTCTTCCGCAACGCTGCTCACCGCCGCCAGGGGAGCCAAGTCGGCGATGCGAAGCAGATTCCTGATCAATGCTCGTTTGCCACTGATCGGGCGTCCATCGACGTCGATGGCTCGAATCCCGCACGCCCATTTCCCCACGGTTCGTCCGTTGAAATAGGTCTCCATCAACGTCCCGTAAAACCAACTGACGACGAAGTAGACAATGAAACCCGTGGCCACCGCAAATGGCCCCAACAGGGTGAAGTCAATCAGTCCGCCGACCAAGTAAATGCCAGCCACCAGCAAAATGATCACGATCCATCGGACGGCGAAGTCAATCAGGTAGGCCGGCAAACGCCGAAAGGGTCCCGCCAACTGATAGTCAAAGGCGATGTTCTCAGGTGTCACCACCGCGATCGTCGTATCAAGGGCAACGGGGGCAGCCATGCAGCGGAGACGCGATCCAGGGAGTGGTACTCAGTAGAAGAAGCTCGAACAGCATTATCGGCTGCCGTCACAGGGGTTTGCAACGCAGGGGATCCAGGGAAGCAGGAACATGTGGCAAAAAAGGGCGACAATCCCAGCAAGGGGCCACTTGTCGAACGCCGGCCATAGAAATGCGAACTCGATTTCGGCAGCATTCGATTCGCCGTCGCTCGTTCGCCCCGAAGTCGTTGGCTTTGCCATAGACTGTTCCCTTCGATCAAAGAACGCGACGGTTTCTGCAAGCATTCGTGACGGATTCGATCGGCAGAATCACGACCGGGACGCGCTGAGAACTCAGGAAAGAATATGACGAGCACGGAGACCGCAGCGAGTCAAACGGAAGAAGCTGTTGCGCAACCTCGGGACCCCTACAATCGCGATTCATCGTCGATCCGAGAACCTCCGACCAGCATCTGGGGAAGTCTTCGTTACCTCGGACCCGGATTCATCTTGTCCGCGTCCATCGTTGGTTCGGGCGAACTGATTGCCACCACAATTGTTGGCGCCAAGGCTGGCTTCGTGTTGATGTGGTTCATCATTTTCAGTTGTCTCGTGAAAGTGGCCGTGCAAATCGAATTTGGGAAGCACGCGATATGCTCGGGCGAGTCGACCATGGCATCGCTCAACACGCTGCCGGGGCCAAAATTTGGTAACGCGAATTGGTCGATTTGGACCTGGCTATTGTTGATGAGCGGTAAAATGCTTCAGGTTGGTGGCATCGTCGGCGGCGTCGTGCTTGCGATCGAAGAATTCGTTCCCTCACTCAGCAGCATGCCGGCGCGTGTGGTGGTCACTTACTTGGTGGCGATTTCCGTCTCGCTGCTCGTGTTTCGTGGCTACTACGTTCTGATTGAAAAAGCGTCGCTGATCATGATCGGGGCGTTCACCTTGTTCACGATTGCTTCTCTGATCGCGCTTCAGTCGACGGAACTGGCCATCAGCGGCGGAGAGTTTTTCTCGGGTTTCGTTCCGAGCATTCCAACCGAGACCGTCGTGCTGTTCGCGGCCATTGGCGCATTTGGAATTACAGGCGTCGGTGGTGACGAAATCATGGCCTACAACTATTGGTTGCTCGAAAAAGGCTATGCATCCTATGCCGGCCCCAAGACTGGATCAGAGGAGTGGGAACGTCGCGCCAGGGGTTGGATCCGAATCATGTATTTGGATGCCACCTTGGCCATGATCGCCTACACGTTGATGACAGTGATGTTCTATCTGTTGGGCGCGGCCGTGTTGCATCGACAGGGAATGGTGCCCGAGAGTGGTGACCTGATCAGCACGCTCGGCAATATGTACACCGAATCGCTTGGGCCTTGGGCAAGATCGCTGTTTGTTGTCGGAGCGTTGGTCGTGCTCTATTCGACCCTGTTCGCAGCCTTGGCAGCTTGGACACGGATGTTTTCGGATGCGTTGGCACGCGTCGGATTGTTCTCCTTCGATGATGTCGCGAAACGTCGCAGGTCGATCGCAATCCTTGCCTGGTTGATTCCCATTGTTTGGGGCACGCTGTTCCTGTTCATGGGGAATCCCGCCCTAATGGTGTTGCTCGGCGGTGTGGCAACCGTGTTTATCCTGCTGATTGTGGTGTTCGCGGCAATGTATTTCCGCTATCGTCGGCTCGATGCGCGGCTGGCTCCGACGGTACGCTACGACGTCGCGTTGTGGGTAAGCGCGGTGTCGATCGTATTGGTGGCTGGATACGTTTTCGTGGATGCGGTCAGCAAGTTCGCGAGTAGCTTTAGCTCCTAAGCAGTCTTTGACAGCACCCGATTACCGGACGTCGTTTTTTTCTAGTGACTCAGCGATCGACCTCTGTGACGGATCAAGTATGACGGCATCCAATGGGAATACTCGTTTCGCCGTGATCGGCACGGGGCGAATCACGCGACGCTTGGTGGCAGACTTGCAGTCGACCGATGGCGTTGAGGTGACAGCCATCGCAAGTCGGACGTCGGAACGCGCGCGGTGGTATGCAGATCAATATGGAATTGCTGCGGCAGTAGAGGGTTATGATCAACTATTGAAGCGAGACGATGTGGATGCTGTTTACATCTCGCTACCACCCTCGATGCATGCGGAGTGGTCGATCGCCTCTGCGAATGCTGGGCTCCACGTGTTGTGCGAGAAACCGCTTGCAATGACGGCGGAGCAGGCGGTTGCCATCGATGACGCTTGCCGCCAACGAAACGTTCGCTGGCTGGACGCGACGGGTTGGCTTCATCATCCCCGTACGGAGGCGTTTCAAACCTCGATCGCGAGTGATCGTCTGGGGCGTCTGGGGCACATCAGTGCTGCTGTCTCGTTCTACCAGCCTTTTCAGTCGGGCGACCATCGGCTGGACGCATCCCTCGGCGGAGGTTGTGTGCTCGATTTGGGATGGTACGCCTGTGGGTTGGTCCGATTCGCAGCCGGTCACCTTCCGACCCAGGTCGCCGCTGACGTCGTGTTGATCGACGGAGTGCCCCAGCGACTGACCGCTACGCTGTGGTTACCGGATAACGTTACCGCCACCGTTTCGTGCGGTTATGACACCGCGACTCGGAAGTGGTTTGAGGTTGCCGGTAGCTCGGCCTCACTGATCTGTGACGATTTCACGCGACCTTGGGCGGACCGTCCCCCCCGGTGCTGGATTCATGATGCTTCCGGGAAAGTCGAGTCGCAGACGTTCGAAGGGAGCCAAGAACGCCAAATGATCTCTCGATTGATCGGCGATGAACCTCTCGATCGATGGCAAAACGCGGCGATTGACACGCATCGAATACTGGATGCGGTGGAGAGATCCGTTGCCGAAGGTGGCCAACGAGTTTCCGTTGGTTGAGTTATCCTGCCGATCTTCTCCAAGGAAAGTTGGCTTCAGCACTTTTTTGCGACCGGTCACCAAGATTAGGCTGGGGAGAGCGAAACGGTACTGGTCTCCGCACTCGTCACGGCGGGCTGTTCTCTCACAACGTCACAAAATCGCATGAGCAAGTTGAAATCTGCTGTCGTCTCTTGCCTGCGATGGGGCTGGTTCGGTTTGTTGGTGTTGTTCGCTTTCGGTTACCTGGCCGCAGGCTTGTCCAGCAAAACAGATCGACAGCGATTGTTGTCGCGTACGACCGGCCAGCCTTCGAGTCCTGATCAGGCGTTGTCTGATTCGGGCCAGCCCGGCGCGAAGGTTGGGCTAAATCAGGATGTTGTAAAGAGTGTGAATGAGCGGTGGCTGACGGCTTTGGAGGCGCGAGGGCTCCCGCATGCGGAGGTCGCCGATTGGATGACGGTCTGCCGTCGCATGTCGCTTGCGTTGGTCGGCAATGGTTTATCTCTGGAGGAGATTCGCAGCCTGGAGCAATTGCCAGAAAGTGATCGTGAGGCCGCGCATCTGGATCGCTTGCTGACCGATCCCCGATTCCATCACTATTGGGCGGAACGATGGGGAAGATTTCTGGTTGGCACCGATGGGGGTCAGTTCGTCGTTTATCGCAGGCGACGATTTCGCATCTGGTTGTCCGAGGTGTTTGCGGCAAACGAACCGTACGATCAAATTGTTCGCAAGTTGTTAACCGCGGAGGGGCTATGGACGGACAGGCCCGAGGTCAACTTCCTGACCGCTACCTTCGACAGCAACGATGGTAGTGCTGACCCGGTCCGCTTGGCGGCTCGGACTTCGCGAGCGTTCCTTGGTTTGAGGATCGATTGCCTCCAATGTCACAACGATTTCCTGGGCAATGTCAATCTCGGCGACGTCGAGGAGCCGCGCGAAGGAATGCAAACGGACTTTCATCAGCTGGCAGCCTTCTTTACGAGTGCCAAGACAAATGGTCTGCAGGGTGTACGAAGCGGCGAGGTCGAGTATTCGTATAAGTACTTGGATGAGGAAGACGAGACGCAGGTCGAGCCGGCCGTTCCCTACCTACCGGAACTGTTGCCGGCCAATGGTGACCCGCGCGACCGGCTCGCTGCATGGGTGACACATCCAAAAAATCACCAAGCCGCGAAAGCAGCTGTTAGTCATGTGTGGGCCCTAATGTTTGGGCAACCGATTGGTGAGGCGGTCGACAATCTTCCGCTGGACGAGTCGACCCACCCAATGCTGGATGTCTTGGCCGATGACTTTGTGGAGCATCGCTTCGATCTCCGGCATTTGATACGAACGATCGCTGCTTCGGCGCCATTTCGGCTTGATAGCCGGGCTGACTTCGAAGTCACGCCAGAGCATGAAAATACGTACGCCACATTTCCACTGGTCCGCTTACGCCCTGAACAGGTTGCTGGTTCTGTGATTCAGGCCGCCAGAATCAAAAAGACCGATCGTGAATCCTCGTTGTTCCTGCAGCTTCAAACCATGGCTGGAACGAACGATTTCGTCAAACAGTATGGCGACATGGGGGAAGACGAGTTCAATTCGGATAGCGTGACTATCACGCAACGGTTGTTGATGATGAACGGCAAAATGTTGGGTGAACTGGTCAACTCGAATCCCTTGCTCAACACTTCGGCCCATGTGGGAATGTTTGCTCGGGACCACGACCATTTGGTGGAAACGGTCTATCTGTGCACGCTGAATCGATATCCCACCGAAAACGAAAAGCAGCACTTCGTAAAACGATTGGACGACGCCGAAGATCAAAGCGAGGCCATTGAAGATCTCGTTTGGGTGTTGCTCAATAGCAGTGAGCTAGCCTGGAACCACTAATCACGAGACCTCGCCCTCATGTTGGATCCATCTCACGCTCGAAGCGGACTCTGCAGTCCTCATGCGCATCTTTCGCGACGCACGTTGTTGGGGGCGGGTGGCGGCGCGTTGATGATGTCGTCGATTGCAAGCAAGTTGGCCTTGGCAGAGGAACAGGGGCTGACGGATCCCGCCCGCCCCAAGAGTGTCATTTTGTTGTGGCTGGAAGGCGGTCCAAGTCAGTTGGAAACGTTCGATCCGCATCCGGGAGGAAAGTACGGCGGCGATGCGAAAGCGATCGAAACGACGGCCAAGGGAATTCAAGTCTCCGACATGTTGCCACAGACGGCGGAACAGATGCATCTGGCTTCGCTGGTGCGAAGTGTGACGAGTAAAGAGGGGGATCACGAGCGAGCCGTCTACAACGTCAAAACTGGCTATCGCCCCGACCCAACTTTGAGGCATCCGTCTGTCGGTGCCGTCCTCTGCCATGCCGATCAGCAAGGGGCTGACATTCCTCGGCACATATCGATTGTCCCCAACAATTCGCCTGGGCGAGGAGGTTACCTCGGAGCCGCTTACGACGCGTTCAAAATCAACGATCCTGCAGGTCCTGTGCCTGATGTGCGACGCTCGGTGCGCGACGATCGTTTTGACCAGCGGGTGAAAGATCTCTACGACGTTGTGGAAGGCGAGTTTCGCCGCGGTCGACTCCGAGACCTCGAGTCAACGCGAACATTGCACAAGACGGCAACGGAGTCAGCCTTGCGGATGATGTCGAGTGATCAATTGGATGCATTTGATGTGTCCAAGGAATCGAAGGCGGATCTGGAGGCATTCGGAGATAGTGCGTTCGGCCGTGGTGCGTTGGCTGCGTCACGGTTGATCGAAGTGGGTGCCCGTTGCGTGGAGGTGACGCTCGGTGGTTGGGATTCGCACATCACGAACCACACGCTGCAATCGTCTGCCTGTGCCAAGCTTGATCCGGCGTTGGCAGCGCTTCTGAAGCGGCTCGAAGAACGGGAGATGCTCGATTCGACATTGGTCGTTTGCGGAGGTGAGTTCGGTCGCACTCCTTCGATCAACCCAGCGGAAGGGCGAGATCATTGGCCGCATGGCTTTTCGACATTGTTGGCCGGTTGCGGAATTCGACGCGGCGTCGTGCATGGTGAGACCGCCGCCGCGCCAAAGCTTGACCCCGATAATCCGATGGGCGACGTCAGTGATGTCGTGACCGTCGCAGACATCCACGCCACCATTCTATCGGTCATGGGGGTCGACTTCGACGAGGAGCTGGAAACGCCAATTGGACGTCCAATGAAACGCAGCGAAGGCAAACCGATTCTGCCGATCATCTCCTGATAAATCTGCTAGCCTTGTTGCCTCACGGCAGGTTCCATCTCGTTTGATGGAGGTCGATGTCGCAGGTGTACTCGCGAGATGCAGCAAGAAATGAGATTGGACGAAGTGACGATCGCGTCGCTGCAGTCGAAGATGGCCAGCGGCGAGGCCAATGCGACGCAAGTGGTGACGGAGTATCTGCGGAGAGTCTCAGAGATCGATCAGGCCGGGCCGTCCCTGCGATCGGTTGTTGAGCTAAGCCCGGATGCGATCAGTGACGCGGAACAACGTGATCGGCAGCGCGAGCAGGGGCACCTTCAGGGTGCACTTCATGGCATTCCGCTATTGATCAAGGACAGTATCGATACGGCCGATCGCACGCAAACGATGGGCGGATCACTGGCACTCGCAGGCAATTATGCAGAGCAGGATGCTTTTGCCGTCGGGCGGTTGCGCGACGCAGGGGCAGTCATCCTGGGCAAGACGAACATGAGCGAGTGGGGGTACATGCGATCGACTCGCGCCTGCAGTGGTTGGAGCAGCCGCGGAGGTCAGACACGAAACCCATACGTTCTGGATCGTAGCCCACTTGGATCGAGTTCGGGGTCCGCGGTTGCTGTTGCCGCAAATCTGTGCATGGGCGCCGTCGGCGCCGAAGTGGACGGTTCGATCGTTCGTCCCGCCTCGAGCAACGGCATCGTTGGCCTCAAGCCAACGGTGGGACTCTTGAGTCGGTCCGGCGTGATCGGTGTTGCTTCCCCGCAGGACACGGTGGGTCCGATGGCGCGAACCGTTCGCGATGTCGCCGTGCTGCTGTCTCACATGACCGGGGAAGATCCGAAGGATCCGGTCACGCATCATGAGATTGCCAGACGAGAATATGACTACGCCGCGCGACTGGAGGGAGCCGCGCTCGAGGGCGTTCGTCTGGGAGTGGCGCGCGAACACTTTGGATTTCATGAGGGTACCGATGCGGTCATCGAGGAGGCCCTTGGCGTACTGCGAGAGCTTGGTGCCGTGATCGTGGATCCCGTGCGGGCAAGTCGGTTGCCCATGTTCGGACCGGAGGAGCTAACGCTTTTTCGATACGAACTGAAGGGAAAGCTGAATCAATACCTTGCCGATCATCCGAAGATCGGGGTCAGAAATCTCGACCAGCTCATTGAGTTCAACCGGGCCAACGCCACGTCGGTGATGCCCTTCTTTCAGCAAGAATTGTTCGAGCAAGTCCAACGCACCGGGGGATTGGACGAATCAGAGTATTTGAAGGCGAAGTCTGAATGCGTTCGGCTTTCACGCACGGAAGGCATTGATCTGGCGATGCGAGAGCACACCCTCGACGCGATCGTTGCACCGACCGAGGGAACACCTGCTTGGTGCATTGATCCCGTGGTTGGTGATCACCTTGTCGGCGGATGTTCGTCGCCGGCTGCAGTCGCCGGTTATCCTCACATCACGGTGCCTGCAGGTTTCGTCCATGGTTTGCCAGTCGGACTTTCGCTCTTCGGTCTGCCGTACCAGGAAGAGAACTTGTTGCGTTATGCCTACGCCTTTGAACAAGCGACTCACGTTCGCAGACCGCCCACCTACCTAACCTCCGTCAATATCGACGGCGTGTGATCGCCTGACTGTGCGGCTCAACGGACTTTAACCGTCGTAAAACTTGGCTATCGCCGGTCGAGCTGATAACGTAACGACCCGGTGCTTACTGTAGTGCAAGTGCGATCCTTCAGACTCGGGAACATCTTCGCGATGCGCAGTGTTTTTTTGTTGGTGTTTGTCTTTCCGGTTTCGCTCACGGCACAGGACCTGACCTGGCCCGATCCTGTCGCCAATCACGTTGTTCCGCAACAGAGCACACCCGTGACGCACGGCCCAATCTTGGGTGCGTTGACTGCGAATTCGGTGCGAGTTTGGATTCGAGCGGACGCGGAGATCGAGTTCGCAGTATTGACGCGTCCTGAGAGGCCACCCTTTGATGTTTCGAAAGTGACGTTGGGGCGTACATCCGCCAAGGAAGACTTCACCGGTTTTGTGGAAGTCCATGACCTGTCGCCCAATACACGCTATGCATACGCGGTTCGCGTCAATGATGAAATCATCGACCTGCGCGAGAACTTTCGTGATCCCTGGCCAAGCTTTCGAACCTTGCCTGACGAATCGAGCTTTGCCCATCGATTCAATCCCGACGGGGAATTCAATTTCAGCTTTTCCATTGGGGCCTGCCAACGGCAGCGTTCGCCCGAAAACACGTACGGAATTTATCCCAATCCTCCTGCCTTCGATACGATCTGGGAAAAGCACCGCGATCGCGTTTCGTTTCATATCGTGAACGGAGATTACACGTATGAAGAAACCTTGGACGGAGCCGCAACCGGTATCGAAAACAATTACAAACTCTATCTGAATCGCGGCCGGTCGCTGAATCGACTGCTCAAGCATGTTCCGATGTTGAACATGTACAACGACCATGAGGTGACCGACAACATTGATGGCAGCGGTGAGGTTGGTCTGGGCGATGGGAATTATCTGGTGCGAGATCCGGCGATCCGAGTTTGGCAGTACTATGCGGATTGGGCCAACGGGCAGCATCCGCAACGCGGTCCGATTCAGTTTGGACAGGCGGAGTTGGAATCGGGATCCGATCTGCTGCACGATCCACAGGCTGATTTTTCCGAGTTAGATCTGAATCGGGTTAGCACGCTGCATGTCGGGCCATTCTTCAAAGGGGACGCGAAGCCGAAGGCTGCGACGCGTGGGGCGAAGAATGTGGGGGTCTACCGTGTGAAGCGTGTGGTTGACGCGACCCATCTGCAGATTGAACCTGCAGCGAAGCAATCCAATCGTGTGCCCTACAGCATCGGCACCCATCACTATTTTGATCGGATCGTGGGCAACTGTCATTTTTTGTTCATCGATACGCGAGGAGAGCGGTCGCGATTCAAGGGCGTCAAGCATGCCCGAGACCCGGACCGTCATGTCCTCGGTGATGTGCAGAAGAGCTGGTTCTTGGACAAAGTGAAGAACAGTCCTGCCGATTTCCTGTTCGTCGTGTCTCCCGATCCTTGGTTCATCTACCACAGCGCCTATCACATGCGCGGTGAGTCGACAGAGTCGAAAGGGGATGGGTACTGTGGTTACGTGCACGAGCGGGAAGAACTGACGAAGGTACTTGACGACATTCAAAAACCGGTGCTGCTGCTGACGGGTGACGTTCACCATCCCGTGGCTGCGCAGATCACGGACAATGTATGGGAGTTCTTGGTTTCACCGGTCAATTCTGCGAATCACCCCATCGGCACCGCGGGACTGCCGCCTTTGGGTGGATGGTTCGACAGTGAAGGTCGGACGATCAAGATCAAGTGGTTGGGCGGATATCCTGATAACGTTCACTACCTTCGTCAGCGTCACACGGTCTACTCGGTGATCTCTGTGAACAACGTGGTAAAGGCTGCCAAGCCTTCCGGTCCCGGTTATCAATTTCTCGCGTACGATGCTCCTCAGGTCGTGGTCACGTTCTACGATGGCTACAGTGGCGAAATTCTTTACAGCGAAGGCATTTCGACGCTCGATGCCCTCCCGCCTCAGGCTCCGAGTGAAAAGAAGAACCGATTCGGACATTGGAATCGCTGACTTGACGCTCGCTAACGATGAGAGCGAAGCGTGGCTTTGGGCGAGCGATTGTTTGCCTTGATTTTGCAACCAACTGAGAAGCACCCGATGAAGTACGTTGCCTCCTCCGCCCTGCCTGTCTCGGTGGAAGACGCGTTCGCCTATCACGAGCGGCCGGGTGCATTGCAGCGACTGGTTCCGCCGTGGGAGTCGGTTGAGGTGGAGTCGAGCGACGAAAGCTTGGCCGTGGGTAGTCGCGTGGTATTGAAGACGTCACTGCTGGGTGTCCCCTTTCGATGGGTCGCTGAGCATACTGAGTATGACCCTCCTCATTTGTTTGCGGATACGCAGGTTTCAGGGCCGTTCGCGGCATGGGACCATCGCCACGAGTTCTCTCCCGTCGGAGGCCACTGCTCGCTTACGGACCGGGTCGATTACAAAGTGCCTGTCGGAGCACTAGGCAAGATGCTTGGTGGTGGGAAAGCCAGGTCGACCCTGGAATCAATGTTCGCCTACCGCCACCGGATCACGCGTGATGACCTGACTTTACAAGCGGATCATCCGATGAGCCCCAAACGCGTCGCGGTATCGGGAAGTACAGGGTTGGTGGGCAGCCAACTCGGATCACTGCTGAGGTTGTTGGGGCATGAGGTGTCGCCGATCGTACGGAAAACGTCCGACGAACCATCTGCGATCGCCGCCTGGCAAGACCCTTCGGAAGCGGCCAAATTCGAATCGGTAGACGCCGTGGTGCATCTAGCGGGCAAGTCCATTGCGGACGCCCGTTGGAGCGACGAAATTAAGTTGCAAATCAGGGAAAGTCGCGTCGAAAAGACTCGGCAGCTCTGTGAGTCCCTGGCGGGTTTGAATCGCAAGCCCGAGGTTTTGGTTTGCGCCTCTGCAACCGGAATCTACGGAAGTCGCGGTGACGAATTGCTCGACGAAAGTTCAGAGCTGGGCGACGATTTCTTGGCCGGCGTGGCCAGCGAGTGGGAGGCAGCTTGCCAGCCGGCTGTCGACGCAGGCATTCGTGTCGTCAATGCGAGGTTTGGCATCGTGCTCTCTCCACGTGGCGGGGCACTTCAAAAGATGATGCTGCCAGCAAAGTTTGCGGGCGGCGCGTTGGGTAACGGAAAGCAATG
>JBPCVD010000556.1:0-7578 GCA_051010815.1 Rubripirellula sp. | reverse complement strand
TATGCCTGACTTGATCGCCCAGGGCCCGTCGAGCGAACACCGATGGCGTCGCGAGCTGCCAGATCCGACGACGAGTGCGGAGATCGTCATCGGCCGTGCCGGAGCGGATTGGAACGTGCCTTGGGATGGCATGATTTCTCGTTCGCATGTTTGTCTGACGCCAGTCGCAGACGACCGAGTTGAGGTTCGCTGCATGACAACGGCAAGGAACGCAGTGTTTCATCGCGGGATCAAGTCGATGCGTTTCACGCTCGTCCCCGGTGAGCACTTCGTGATTGGGGGAACGACATTTACTTTGGCGAATCGTCCTGGCGCCACCGATTCTTCGGGGGACGCTGGGCTTACGGAGCATGCGTTCGACCATGTCTTGCTCCGTCGGAAACACTATCGAGATGCGGCCTCTCGAATCGAAATGTTGAGCCGCTTGCCCGATCTTATTACCGGAAGCGGCAGCGACGAAGAGCTGCTCGTTCGAGTGACGAGCGTCCTGCTGCAAGCGACACCAATGGCTTCCGCCGTTGCGATCGCGGCGGCCGCTGCTACGCAGGACGATGAGCAAGATGCTGAAGTGAGAATTTTGCACTATGACAGCCGAGTGCCGGGAAAGGACGGGCCGGCAGTCAGTGCTCGGCTCGGGCGGACGGCAATTGAACGTCGTGAGAGCGTCTTGCATCTTTGGTCGGCGGGACCAACCGAGTTGACGGCCTACACGGCAAGCGAGGAAGTTGACTGGGCATTTTGTGTACCCCTGCGTAGCGAAGCCTGTCCCGGATGGACTCTGTACGTCACGGGGCAATTGGTTCCGGATGCGGAAGGAGGGTTGGAACGGTCGATGATGGCTGCGCCTGATGATCTACAGGACGATGTCAAGTTTGCGGAGCTAGTCGGGACGACCATTGCAAATTTGCGGCAGAGCCGAAGGCTTGAGCGTCGACAGTCGGCGATGCGACACTTCTTTGCCCCCGTCGTGATGAACGCACTTGCCGGACGTGATACCGATGAGGTTCTCGCCCCGCGTGAAGCGAATCTTTCGGTCATGTTTTGCGATTTGCGCGGGTTCACTCAGCGTAGCGAACGCGACGCCGATCAATTGCTTGGGTTGTTGGCCAGCGTTAGTGACGCTCTCGGCATCATGACGCGGCGTATTTTGGATACCGACGGAGTGATCGGAGACTTTCACGGTGACGCCGCAATGGGTTTCTGGGGTTGGCCGTTCGATCAGGACGATGCGGCTGTACGCGCAGCCGACGCGGCACGTCGAATCGTCTCTGACAGTACGAAGAACTTGGCGGCTGATGGGTTTCACTGTGGCATTGGCATCGCGACTGGCCGAGCTGTTGCGGGCCGAATCGGTACGGTCGACCAGGTCAAGGTCACTGCATTCGGTCCGGTGGTAAATCTGGCGAGTCGTTTGGAAGGCTTGACCAAGATGTTTGGTGCCAAGGTGATCGTTGATTCGGATACGGCAACCGCCATTCGTGATAGCGGGCGAGATTCTCAACGGCTACGCAGATTGGCGCGAGTGCGTCCGGCTGGGCTTGAAAAGGACATCGAGGCTTGGGAACTTTTGGGTAACGGCCGTGACCACAAGACACTGACGGACGCGCAGATAGCAGACTATGAGGCGAGTTTGGATGCGCTCATCGACGGTCGCTGGGACGACGCCTATCATCGTCTGAATGACCATCCTGACTGGGATCGGCCCAAGGATGTGTTACTCTCAATCATTATGCGAAACGATCGCGTGCCGCCCGATGATTGGAATGGTGTGATTAGCTTGCCGAAATTCTAGGGCCAGTTTGGAAGTCTTTTGAACGATACCGATACGAAGTCTCGACCGCTCGAACTGACGCCTCTGATGTGGGTGGCGATTGGAATCGTTGCGCTGGTCGGAGTCGTAGCGGTCGTCGATCAGGAACAGTCCCCACGGACACTCGATTATTTGAGCGGTGAGAAGCCAGTCATCATTCGCTCGACCTCGGAGACGCATCGATTCCCGTTTTTGGGAGTCGCGATCACGTTGCCCGAAGGTTGGTCATATCTATCGGTGACGGATGACGCGGTTGCCGAGAAGCCCTCGTTTGTTCATGAAGAAACAGGATCGATCTTACGACTGCAACGTTTTGGTCTCGAAACTTGGCCGCCGGCCGGAGCGGAGATGACATCGATGTTGGGGGGCCGGGTCGAGTGGGTTCAAATCGACCATCGGCGACTCGGGAGGCTCAGCTTGGACGAGCTGGATCTCGCATTAATCGCAATTACTCACAAACGTGGTGTTGAGCTCAATGACTCAATCAATCTGTTCTGTGAGGGAATTCAGCGACTTTCGGACGGGGAATAGGCCGCGAAAAGGAGGCTCGTGACCATGTTGGGCAAAAAAATGTTGGCGTAAAGCCAGAAAGTTGCTCGTTTCTAGGGTTCGGTTTTCCGGTAGTCAGCTCGGACAACGCAGATTTCTAGACTATTCTGGGGCTTTGCTATTCTGCCTGATCCGCAGATTTTGAACTCATCCTCCCCTCCGGTCACCCTCCATCCATGTTCCGAATCGGACCATTCTTAGCCTTGTTGTGCGCGGTGATCGCCCCGCGCACTCCAGTACTGGCTCAGCTCACCGAGGAAGATCGATCGCGATTGATCAGCGGCATTGAGTCGGCGGAACGCGAGGTCGACGTCAATCGATTCCCGAGTCTCACTCGGTCAAAGGCTGATGTGCTCGACAAGATCGATGCAGTCCATCGCTATTTCGAGGGTCACACCGATGCCGCCAATAGAGCTGCTTGGCTCCGCTACCTGAAGATGGAAGCTCTTGCGGTCGCCATCGAAAGCGAAGAACCGGCGGCGGTTCTCGCACGCGAGACGTTAGCCCTTCACGATCGTCTGTTGGGGATGACACCCGGACTTGAGCTGACGGCACTTAGAAACCTCCGCTCATCGACCGAAGAGTTATTCAACGCCCTCTTGTTCCGCAATCCGGAGGATTCGCAGCGTTACGTGGAGGGCAAGTTGAAGGAGTTCGCCGCCGCAGTCAAAGAGACTCACGTCTCTCCGACGCCGGACGAGTTCTCAAAGCTATCGACGATCCTTGGTTTGATCGACGCGTCTGGGCAGGCTCCTCACTTGGTCGAGGAATTCCGCAATACGTTCGGTCGCCCGAACCTCGCCATCTTGATTGGAAAGCCGCTGGTCGAGAAAGCGATTCGACGTGACGTGACGCGGTCGCGGCCGGTCCGCGATTGCATCTTGGGAACTCGAATCACCGGTACGGCCACGCTGAACGGAGTTGTCACGGCCAGCTTGGTACCGTCGGTCGGTGACGCACGGGTTCAATTGCTGTTTAGCGGTCAAGTCGTGAGTCAAAACCGTGGTTACAACAAACCGGTTCGGTTACGAACGATCGGCAATGGCGATGTCACGATTTTGCGCGGGATGACGGTCAGTTCAGATGGAATCCATTTCGAACCCGCCGATACGACCGTCGCGTTAAGAACAACGATTCAGTGCATACAACACCCACTTGCGATCGTTCGAAATATTGCTTGGAAGAGTGCTCGACGTCAAAAGCCACAAGCTGATCGAATTGCGACCGAACGGATGCGGGTACAGGTCACAAGTGAGTTTGAAACCGAAACCGGCGAGGTCAGCCCGATGACGCCGACGGACCTGTTGGAGCGAGTGTCGCCCACCCTGAAGCGATTGTCGCTCAAGGAGCCGAATCAGATCTGGTCGTCATCGGAACAGGCGATCGCAATCGATTCGCTGTTTCGAGGGGACGATCAGCTTGCTTCGATCGTCCCGCGTCCCTCGATCGAGGAACCCTTTGACGCGGCAGTTCAAATCCACGAGTCGGTAATCGAGAACGCGTTCACCACGGTCTTGGCGGGGCGAACACTCGACGAAAAACGATTGAGTGAGTTGTTGGCAAAGGCGGGACGACCAGCAGACGGCTCGCAAGACGGTTCGAATCGTGAAGAATCGGTTGATTCGACCGACGAGGTCACCGAGGGTGAGGAGAAGGAACAGCCATTTGAGATCTCGTTCTCTCGAGCGCGTCCGATCATTTTCGAAGCTCGTGATCAGACCGTGCGACTCGGCGTGAGCGGGACGCGGTTCGCCCAGGGACAGCGAGTGATGAGTCGTCCATTGGAAATCACGGCCGTTTATAAGCCTGAAACGCTCGAAGATGGGGCGGTAGTTTTGCAGCGGCATGGGAAAGTCGAGGTGAGTTTTTCCGCCAGATCTTCTCCGACCATGCGGGCAGCTCTACGTCCGGTGATTGAGAAGTCGTTCACGGATCTATTCCCTCAGACGATCTTGGAACGCGCTCTGAAAGTGCCTACCGATGCCAAAATCGAGACACTTCGCGGGACGGACTACCGGCCGCATCTGATCCAGGCGCAAGACGGTTGGCTGACAATTGCGATACGCTAGTATCTCGCTGTCCTTGCCAAGTTGCTCCGATTCTCCCTGCCCTTTCTCTCCGAGGTTGTTCCGTGCGGTATCGGTATGTCTTTACAGCTCTGCTCGTGCTTGCGGGACTATCCGCCTGCCCTGGCGAAGAGCCTCGCGTTGTTCGGGAGATTGAATACGCCAGCCCGGGGGGCGAGCCGCTGCGGCTTGATCTGTACCTTCCCAGCGACGCCACCGTTTCCATGCCGTGTGTCGTCTTCGTCCATGGCGGTGGTTGGAAAGGGGGCGACAAGAAGTCCGCAAAGAAGAACGCAGCCTGGCTTACCGAGTACGGTTTCGCGGTTGCGAGCATCAACTACCGTTTGACTGACGTCGCGCAATGGCCTGCTCAAATCGACGATTGCTACGCTGCCGTTCGCTGGGTGCGTGAAAACGGACCAGAGTATGGAATCGCAACAGAGCGAGTTGGGGCATGGGGTACATCCGCCGGTGGGCATTTGGTGGCACTGATGGGGACTCGCAACTATCCCGGTGAAGAGGATGTCTCGAGCCGCGTGCAAGCGGTCTGCGATTGGTTCGGTCCGTCCGAATTAATGTCGATGCCACCGAACAACGTGGGACAGGGTCGCACAGCCGAGGATGTTGCGAAGTCCAATGGCGCCAAGTTGCTTGGAACAACCGTTCGCGATGTGCCTGAGTTGGCGAGGGACGCAAGCGCGATTGATCACGTGTCCAATGAGTCTGCACAGTTCTTGATCATGCATGGAGACAGCGATCCAGGTGTGCCGCTGACGCAGAGTACTTCGCTTCATGCCAAACTCATTCGGGCTGGAGTTCCGTCTCAGCTGAAAGTCATTCCAGATGCGGGGCATGGAGGTCCGCTATTTCAAACGCCTGATGCGAAACGCACCGTTCTGCAGTTTTTTCAACGCTCATTGGAACAGCCGTGGAATCAAGGCAGTGGCCCAGACGCATCTTTTCGAACGCGAACTGCAGCGCCGCCAGTGAAGTGGAGTGTCGTCCGAGGAGACGGCGTGAAGTGGCGAAAGAAGCTTCCGGAAACCGGTCAAAGCACGGTCGTGACATGGGGCGACCGAATTTTCTTTACCACCATGAAGGAGGTAGATCAGGATTCAGAAACCGGCGCGGACATTGTCGCTTGGTGTTGCGATGCAGAAACGGGACAGACGATTTGGACACAAGAAATTTCAGCTCGATATCCACTACGGCTCTCGGGTTGCTTTAGCGACAGCAGCACGCCGCCTGCGGTGACCGATGGCAATTCGATTTGCTTCTTCAACGCCTCGGGATCGATCGCGTGTTTCGACTGGAACGGAACCCTAAAATGGCAGCGCGATTTGATGGCGGTTGGACGAAGTCAGCCGACCATTGTTAATAACACAGTCGTGTTCACGAATCAGACCTACATGCCCGATGAAGGTGGCCACTTCTCGCATGAACACAAGGATAAGCCAGTCGATCAGTGGACTCAGTTGCGAGCGATCGACTTGGCAAGCGGTCGGGACCGTTGGAGCACGATTTGTGGTGTGAACATGGGGTGCGTGCCGTTACTACAGTCACGTGTGGACGGTCGTCAGGTGATGGTCGTGGGCCGAGGAGGTGGGCATTCACCCCCGGAGAAGCCCGAAGGAGTTTCGATGATCGACGCGAAGAGCGGCGAGACGCTATGGTCACTTCCGTTGAAGAAGTTCATGAGCACGATGACCTACAGTCTGTTTGGGGACGACGCGCTCGTCTTTGATGGCGGCGAGCATCTATGGGTCGATTCGGTTTCTGGGAAGGTGCGCAAGCGTGTCTCCATCGTTGAGCAGGTGCCCGTTCGAACGAAGGTCGAGGATCGGTGGGTGACCGAGGTTCGTGATGCTCCCGTCCGCAAACCACGCTCAATCATCCAGCAGTCGAATGTGTTGGCGGGAAAGTATCACTACTTTCGAAGCTACACCGAACCATGGGTCGGCAGAGTCAATGTGCGAAGTGGAGGCGTGGAGTACCTGCAATTGCCCGTTCAGTTGAAAGCAGGAGAGTCTCCGCAACACGATTTACTGCTTTGGGGGCCAGAAGACATTGACCCGCTCTACGTGAGCGAACTCCTGGGACGAAAGAACAAGAAGCTCAAGACGCTCCCGATTACGGATTGGACCTTCGCTCTCAATGACATGAGGAATTCTCGATGCCACGTGGTGATGGGCGACCAGCGTGCGATGGGGAATGGTTGGGGCCATCACGCCTCGCAGGTTCCCTCGGTTGTCGGCGATTTTCTTTACGTTCCGACAATGTCGGGAACCGTCTATGTTCTGCGGTGGAACGCGGATGACCTGAACGAAAATGCCATCGTGGCGATCAATGATCTTGGATCGGTTGGGCGCTCATGGAATCGCGCGACCCTGAGTTATTCTCGAGGGCATTTGTACGCCCACACAATTGGCGAGGTTCTTTGCATCGGAGAGTAGCAGGCTGCAGAGACAAAAAAACGCCGCTTGGTTTCATCCAAGCGGCGTTGCGGTTTTCAGGCAGTCCTCAGTCGGGATTAAAATCTCGTTTGATACTGCATGTAGAAGAATTGGGCGTCGGCGTCGGTTGGCACGCCAGCAGTCGTGTCATAGTACTTGCCCGAATCGAAGAACGAGTAGCCCAGCAACATGCTGTTGCGAGGATTCAATGTGACGTTGAAGAGCACATCGATTTCGTGACCCAGTTCGCGATCACCCGCCCGATTGTCAGGATTGAACGGAGTCATGACAACGCTGTAGGGCGTGGTCTTCTGGTCCAGGAAGAAGTAGTGGTACCACAGCAACAGCTTGACCTTCGACCCGAAGATCGGAGTGCTGAACTGGGCGTTGGCGTCGTTGATATTTCGACGACCATACAAGTCCATGAACCCCAAGTACTTGTGGGCAAGTGGGAATAGGTGATCGAAACCATTGTCACCACGTGCAGCGGGAACGTCGTCGCCACCCGATGCCCAGTCGTACCAAACCCAAAAGGTTGGCTTCCATTGATCGCAGCATAGGCTCAATTGCCGCCCCAGTCCGGCTGTGAAGAAGCCAGCACTGTGATCGCCGTAGCCAGGACTGTTCTGACCGAACTGGTAGCCACCCTCGAACTCGTAAAGACCGCCGTTCTCGGTTGCGCCACTGACTCGCGAACCGA
>JBPCVD010000555.1:0-19446 GCA_051010815.1 Rubripirellula sp. | reverse complement strand
CGCAATAGCCGCGAAGCCTGTGAGTTGATGGCGGCGAGCATCCAGCAGAAAACCGAGGGCAAACGAATTTGACGTACTTTGCGAGTTCCGACCGATTCAGCAACCAGTCCTGCGAATTCCCGGAGCGTTAACGGAGAACTGTGAGCCATGTAGGCCAGGGTAGGTTTTGAGTCGCCCCGCGAAATCGCCGCATGATTGGCCGAATTCGACTTCGTGCCCTGTGAAACCGTCTCGGCGCACCACGAGTTTGCTCCTCCGTAGGCTGAGTTCCCGGTGGCATCCGAAGAAACCGCGTGCGTCTCGCTGCGGTCACGTTCGCGTTTGAATAAACCATGCTCAACGTGAGGGCGTGAAGATGACTGGACAGATGAGCATTCCACCATGTGAATCAACGCACGCGTCAGGTCGTCGACGTGAATGAAGGAGTAGCGGTGATTGCCCGGCCCAGCCAATAGGACGAGGCCCAGTTTGGCGGCTTTGAACAAATTGAGCAGGTAGGGGTCCGTATCGCCAAACACGCACGCAGGACGGGCAATCAGTAGGGGAATCTCTTGGGACATCGCCAGCAGCGCCCGCTCGGCATCCCGCTTGCTACGTCCGTAATCGGAGACCGGTTGCGTTGGACCGGATTCAACGTGTGGCTGCCCGGGCTGCGATGGGCCGGCCGCCGCGAGCGAAGAGACGAACATAAACCGGGGTGGAGCGGTCTGTCTCGCACACTCCCTGGCCACATTCAGAGTGCCCATGTGATTCACGAAGTCGAATTCCGTTTTCGAACGTGCGATCGTGCACCCGGCCAAATGCATCACCACGTCGCAGTCGGCAAACTTGCCTTCGAGCGTTTCTGGCTGAGTCACGTCGGCACGGAACGTCTTCACGCGCGGATCGAGTGGCTCCTTGGGCTCACTTTTGTGCAGCATCGCAGTGACCGTATGCCCCTCATCGAGCAATCGATCAATCAGTCTACGTCCGATGAAACCAGTCGCGCCGGTGACAATGAATCGAGTCGTGCGGTCGCGTTGGCGGAAGAATGGGGGGCTTTGCGGGGACATGAATGGGCCGGAAAAGGCCGAGTTGAGTCGCTGAAGACCGGAAGGTTTGGAAATGTCGTATCGGATGAACTATTCTGTCATTGCAACGTGATGCCCCCCATGTGGAAAACTGCCCCCCTCCGAGGGGCGAATAGGATTCGTGAACGCCCGCCTCTCCCCCGACGATTTCGGATCGACCTTGGTCGACCTCCTTCAAAAACGGGCGGTTGGGCGATGCGCCGAACGGGGATTCACTTTCTTTCAGGGTGATGAGGTCGAAGATCAGTGGTTGCGGTACCGAGATCTCGACTATGCCGCCAAATTGCTAGCAACAAGGCTCGCGCTCCAGCATCAACGCTCTCAAGATAGCGAGTCTAACGTCGCATCGAAAATACCGCGTGTGGTCATTCTTTGCCCACCTGGACCGGCCTATTTGAAGGCGCTATTCGGGGTCTTGTATGCGGGCATGATCGCGGTGACGGCGTACCCACCACGTGCGCGACGACGAGACGAACGCCTCGATCGAGTCATTGAGGACTCGGGGGCGACCATTGCACTGACCGATCGCGCGCTGTTTGATCGCCGCGAACAACTCTTCCAAACATCGCCTTCGCTTCGTCAATTGCGTTGGGTTCAAGTTGATGCAGTCGATTCGGATCGTGTCGATACCATCGAACAGCATTGGACTCCGCCGCGGCTGTCAGCGGATGATCTTGCGATGCTTCAATACACTTCGGGTTCGACGAGTCATCCCAAAGGAGTTTGTCTAACGCATGGCAACTTGATCGCCAATCTCGGCATGATCTACGACTTGTTTGACGTGAACCATTACGAAGATCAGTGGTGCGTCACTTGGCTACCTCCCTACCACGACATGGGATTGATCGGAGGGCTGTTTCAAGTCATGTACGCGGGTGTTTCGACGCACGTCATGCCGCCCGCAGCGTTTGTACAGAAACCGATTCGGTGGTTACGCGCGATCACCAAGTATAGGGCCACGGTGAGCGGAGGTCCCAACTTTGCCTACGACACTTGCGTCGATCGGATCGGAAAGGCTGAACGTGATTCGCTCGATCTCAGTTCGTGGACGCTCGCATTTACCGGTGCCGAGCCGATACGGGATCGGACACTGAGGAAATTCGTTCGCGAATTTTCGCCGCACGGTTTTCGCGAGACTGCGTTCTTTCCCTGCTACGGGTTAGCAGAGGCCACGCTGATCGTTTCCGGTGGTCCCCGAGACTCCGTTTGGCGGGTCGATTCAACAACCGATCCTGCGTCGGACGACGAGTCTTGCGAGCCAAACAACCCTGCTGCGAACGCATCGGTCAGTTGCGGTCGGATCGCGAAAAGACTTGAGGTACGTGTGGTCGATCCAGACACCGGATCGGCCATGGCCGACGGCAATATTGGAGAGATCTGGGTGGCGGGCCCAAGCGTCAGTCCAGGCTACTGGAAGAACGACACGGCAACCCAGGAAGTGTTTCAACATCGGCTTGAGGGGGAACCGTTTCGGTTCCTACGGACCGGCGACCTGGGCTATCGACGTGACGATGATCTGTACGTCTGTGGCCGCCTGAAAGAGCTGATCGTGGTTCGTGGTCGTAATTTTCACCCGTCTGACGTCGAGACCTCGATTGCCGATTGTCACCCACTGATGTTGGCCAACTCCGCCGCTGCGATCGAAGTTGAAAGCTCTCATGGGACCGGACTTGCGGTGGTTCAGGAAGTGGAACGTGGGGCAAGCCCCGGGGAGTTGTCCGAGGCGGTCCAGGCAATTCGACGGCGTGTGGTTGCCAATTTTGATTTGCAGCCCGATCGGATCGTTTTGATCCCCAAACGTTCATTGCCGCGGACCTCCAGTGGCAAGGTCCAGCGATTGATCGTTAAACAGCGAGTGGCGAATGATGCGATTGAGGTTTTGCCCGGAAGTTATGCGAGACCCGAGGTTGAGACAACAATTGGGGCCACGACCCACCATGACGCCGAGGTCGCGGCTGATTCAACGGATCAGCATGTCGTCTTCAGCGATGAATCGACGCGAGTCGGCCGGCGTCCGGAGTTCGAGGAGGTCACGTCATGGCTCGTCGAACGACTGGCCAAACAACTTCGTGTGCCCCGTCACGAAATTGACCTTCAGCGTCCTTTTGTTCAATACGGATTGGACTCCGTCAGTGCGGTGCAGATTGCGGGAGAGTTGGAGTCGTTCTTGGGACCATCGATTCCTGCGACGCTATTTTATGAAGCGCCGAGCATTGCCGCTGTGGGTACCCGGATCGCCGGGGAAAGTAAGCGGATCGTTGGGGGAAGTGCGCCGATCGCTAGTGCCGTCGCACCGATTGCGGATGGTGGTACGTCGATCATGGATGGTGCGCGGGCCGTTGCCGACAACGCCATGCTCGCCGGCGAGACTGCTGACGTCGTTTGTGTGGACGTTGATTGTGACGGTTCCGAGCATGCGTGCAGCTGTGCCACACGCGATTGCGACTGCGCGAAAGTTTCTGGCGATGACCAGTCGTCTCGAAAAGATGATCGCAGTGACGGGTTCGTTGCGGCAGCTGCGTCCGGCAAGAGCGAGCCTTTGAAGGGCGATCGAGAAAAGACTCGGGCGGGAAATCCGATCGCAATCATTGGTGTCGCCTGTCGCTTGCCTGGATGTGATTCGGTAGATGCGTTCTGGCAACTGCTGCGAGAGGGTAGATCGTCCATTGGTGCTCCGCCGGAACATCGTGCGGAGTGCGCCAGCGATCGAGCAACCACTGGGCACGCGGGATGGATTGACGACCCGTCGCAATTTGATGCGGCTTTGTTTGGGATTTCTCCTCGGGAAGCTTGTTGCATGGATCCCCAGCACCGCATGCTGCTGGAAACGAGTTGGCGAGCGCTGGAAGATGCTGCGATCGATCCGAAGAGGCTGGCTGGTCAGCGTGTGGGGGTGTTCGTCGGCATTTCAAATCGTGATTACGAACGCTTGTTAGCGGGACAATCGGAACAGCGAACGACGTACGTGATGACTGGCAATGCGGCGAGCATGGCGGCACATCGGCTTTCATACCATTTCGATTTGCAGGGTCCGAGCTTGGCGGTGGATACGGCTTGTTCGTCGTCATTGGTAGCGCTGCATCAGGCAACGCGTTCGCTGCAAGTCGGCGATTGCGAGATGGCGATCGTGGGAGGCGTCAATCTAATTCTCAGTCCGGAGTTGTCGGAAACGCTGTCGGATGCGGAGATGCTGGCTCATGACGGCATCTGCAAAGCATTCGACGCGTCGGCGGACGGCTATGGGCGAGGCGAAGGTTGCGTGAGCGTCGTGCTCAAGCCGTTGGATCAGGCAATCGAAGCAGGCGATCCGATTCGTGCTGTAATCCAGGGCTCGGCGATCAACCAAGATGGTGCCACCAACGGGATCACCGCGCCCAACGGTGAATCCCAAATCCGCTTGTACAAAGAAGCGTTGGTTGACGCGGGAATGGACGCCAACGAAGTGACGCGAATCGAGGCGCATGGGACGGGAACGCCGCTGGGCGACCCGATCGAAGTTGGCAGCTTGAATACGATCTACGGTCGCGGTGGAGTGTCGAATGTTTCTGGGGTGGATCCTCAAAACGACGCGGTCGCTGCGTCACCAGATCTGTCACGGGAACGCGTACGTCTGGGAGCCGTTAAGTCGAACATCGGACACCTGGAAGCGGCTGCGGGATTGGCTGGCTTACTGAAAGTCGTGCTTGAGTTGCAACATCGCGAGATCGCTCCCCAGCCCCACTTTCGCCATCTCAACCCTCACATCGATTTGACTGGCTCACGCTTGGAGGTCACGACGTCGCCATTGCCGTGGGATGTTTCGCACACGCTTCATGCTGCGGTCAGCTCCTTTGGTTTTGGTGGCACAAACGCTCATGTGATTGTCGGCGAATACGTCAGCCAAACAGACTCCGGTTCCTCGGTGGATCGTGTCGTCAGCGACTCGCCTTGCCTCGTTGCATTTTCGGCTGCGGATTTGTCTTCGCTCGAAGAAACCTGTCTGGACCACAGTGGGCAGTTACGTCTTCAACCCGAAACCGATTTGGGCGATTTTGCTGCGGCGACGCAACGTCAAAAAACGTCTCATCGATACCGGTTGGCGATCGTCGGCGATTCGATTGCTAATGTGCGGCGATCGATCGACCGAGAGGCGCAAGATGATACGGGCCCGGGTGATACGACCCAGGGTGATGCGGCCCAGGGTGATGCGGCCCAGGGTGATGCGGGCCGAGCATGGCGCGGAATCGCGCCGACGGATCGCAAGCTTTCGATTGCATTCTTGTTTTCAGGTCAGGGCGGCCAGCATGTTGGAATGGGGCAAGGTCTCTACCGACGAGTTGAGACGTTTCGTGAGCAAGTCGATCATTGCGATGCCTTGCTGCGTGATGAGTACGGACATGGAATCCGGGAACTGATCGCTTCGGATCCGGGAACGAACGGCGCCGTCGCGCGAATCCTGGAGGGGCCAGGCGCTCAGACTGGCCTCTTTGTTCTTCAACGTTCGCTTGCAATCACGCTTCAGCATTGGGGGATCGAGCCAGATGCGGTGCTGGGTCATAGCATGGGGGAGTATGCCGCGGCGGCGGTCGCGGGCGTCCTGAACTGGGACGACGCTTTGCGTCTGACGGCAACTCGCGCGGAGGCTGTTGCCGAGTTGACGCCACGCGGTGCAATGGCGGTTGTCTTTGATTCGGTGAAATCCGTTGAGGAGCAGTTGGCGAAAGCCGGAAGGAATCTTTCGGTCGCGGCCATCGATGGTCCTGAGCACGTGGTGGTTTCTGGACCTTGCGACGAGATGGAAGTGCTGAATCAGCAATTTCAGCGAGCCGGGACATCGACGCGCCCGCTTCGGATCGCCCAAGCGTTTCATTCAACGCTAATCGAGCCGGCGCTCGGGTCGATCGAAAGAAAGATCTCGACGTTCGACGTGGGCACAACGCAACTGCGTTACGTGTCAACGCTGACGGGGGAACTCGCATCCACAGCACTCCGAACCCCCGAGTACTGGGTTCGCCACAGTCGGCAGCCAGTCCAGTTTGTGAAAGCGTTGGAGAGTCTTGCGAGACTCGATTGCGACGTTGCGGTGGAGATAGGACCCCATCCGACGTTGTGCACGCTCGGGCAATTGAACTCTCAAGTAGATTTGGAATATCGTCCGACGTTGGTCCGCCAGCAAGACGATTGGTTGTCGCTCTTGGAAACGATGGCGGACCTTTACAGTCGTGGTGCGAGTATCGACTGGGACGCCTTCTCGTCCTCACCAACGCGAACGGTCGTTCGGCTTCCGGGGCATCCCTTCCACCCCAAACGGCATTGGTTTGAGGAGTCCTCAAAGATCGATGACGGGGAAAGCCGACGCATCGAGTCATCGGAAGTGATCGAGCGGCTGACATTGAATGCGGGACCCCCGCAGCGATCCAATGGAAAACTGTCGCCGCAGGACGAACTGCGACTTTATGCCGACGGCGTATCTAGTCTTGATACCCTCTCCATTCAGTACGCCTGTCGCGCAATCGCGGCTCTGGGGGTTGATTGCGTTCCGGACACGATCGTCGAGCCACGGAAACTTGTTTCCGATGAAGTGGTTGAGGCAAAGCATCGTCGTTTGCTGGATCGGATGTGTGAGATGCTGGCCGAGGAGGGAATGCTTCAATCGTTGAGGTCACCGGATGAAGAGGTTTCGTCGCCGACGACGAAGTGGAAGATTACTCGGCGTTTTCCTTCTGTCGGGCTCGATCTGAAGAAACAAGTTTCCGAGCTTGAACGACGACATCCGGTCATCAAGTACGAACTGCGTTTGTTGGCTCGTTGCGGAAACGCGTTGCCCTCCGTGCTGCGTGGTCGACAAGATGCGTTGTCGGTCCTTTTTCCGGAGGGTGATTCGAGTGATCTTGAAAAGCTCTATCGAGCTTCGCCGATCTCCAAGAGTTCGAATCGGTTATTGGCGAGGGCGGCCGTTGCGATTCGAGACCTTCAAGGCGATCACGCGCGTGGTTTGCGCGTCCTTGAAATCGGAGCGGGAACGGGTGGCGCGACGTCGGCCGTTCTTCCAGCACTTGGACGGCAGATTGCATCCTATGTTTTCACCGATACATCGCCGATGCTTGTGGCCGACTCGGCGGAACGAATCGACGATGACCGAGTCGAGTTTCGAGTGCTTGACATCGAATCCGATCCGGCTGAACAAGGATTCGACGTCGGAGCGTACGATCTGGTGATCGCAGCGAACGTATTGCATGCGACCCAACGATTGGACGTGTCGTTGGCCAACACGCGACGTTTGTTGCGTCCTGGCGGAACGCTGCTGGCCTTGGAAGGGGTCCGCAAGGAACGGTTTCTGGACCTCGTGTTTGGGCTCACGGAGGGCTGGTGGCACTTTCAAGACACGGACGTTCGGCCTGCCTATCCTCTGCTTCAAGAGTCTCAGTGGATGGACTTGTTGTCGAACACTGAGTTTTCCGATCCGAGTGGATTGCCATTCCCGCAGGGTGAGGAATCCGTACGAGAGTGCCAGTTGGTTTGGATGGCGAGCCGAAGTGAGTCACCGCAAGTAGGTGGCCAGGCGGGGGCTCGTTCCCTCAAAAATCCTTCCGCTCGATCTGCAATACGTTCAAAGTCAAACGAAGCATCGAGTCCTGCCACGCAGGCGTGGGTAAAGGCCTATCGGCACGCATCCCCGTCGGAACGCCGTTCTGCGTTGGAGGGATACTTTCGAGAGTCGATCGCGGCAGTGCTTGGCCATTCTGCGGCAGAGATCGACCTGGACCAGCCTGTTAGCAATCTCGGCATCGACTCGTTAATGGCGATTCAGCTGAAGAACCGTCTTGAACGCGATCTTGGTCTGTCCGTTCCGATGATCGCTTTCTTGCAAGGCAAGTCGACCTCCCAGTTGATCGATGTTGCAGCGGACTCGTCGGATTCGAACACGCCACCTGATGTTCTCGGTGATCAGCCATCGGTGGACCAACTCCCAACGGACGATTCACCCAATGGCAATCCGGACTCGACGGTACAAGCTGTCGGACCGAAGACTCCGTCGTCACCCCCAAGCATCGCACCTTCCAGCAGCTTGGGTGCGGATCATGCGACGCTCTTCGAAAGCCCTTCAAAGGACGCTGCTCGCGAATTGCATGCTCAGCCCGGGGAACGAAAACCGCTGGATGCTGAGCGCGACCTTGCTCCGGTAATTCCGTCAGCCACCGTTGATTCTGGCGAACGTGTGCTTGGTCCCATGTCCGTGGGGCAGTTGGCGTTGTGGATGATTCATCAACGCGCGCCGCAGGGGGCCGCCTATAATTTCGCGTTTGCGGCTCGCACGTCGGGCGTTATCGACATGGATGCGATGACTAAAGCATGTCGCTCACTGGTCAAACGTCACCCCGTGTTGCGAACCCACTATCAGTTGAAAGACAGTTCTGCCGTACGCGTCCTCTCTCGGTCAACGGACGTTGTGATTGCAGAGAAAGACTGTCGGGATTGGAAAGAACCTGCCCTGCGAAAGTGGATCCGCGAGCAAGCGGATCAACCGTTTGATTTGCAACATGGACCTGTGATTCGTTTTGCGCTCTTGCGTTGTCGTCACGGTGATGTGTTGTCGATCGCCATGCACCACATTGCCGCTGACTTGTGGTCGATGGATGTATTGATTCAAGAGTTGATCGATCTTTACGCCATGATTTTGGGTGGCGGGGCAATCGAACTGGGGCCGCTACCGACGACCTACGATGCATATGTGAAATGGGAGCAAGACCTCAATCACAGTGACGAAGGCAAGCGGTTGTGGGACTTTTGGCGTGAGAAGTTGGAAGACGCACCGCAGGTGCTGAACTTGCCCACGACCCATCCAAGACCCGCCGAGCAGAGTTTTCGTGGTGAGTCGCAGGAGTGGACGTTGTCACCGGAGGTGGTCGATGCGTTGAGAGAGATCGCACAGTCCGAACGCACGACGATGTTCACCATCGTGCTGGCAGCCTACCAAGTCTTCTTGTCTCGGGTTTGCAACCAGGACGATTTGCTGGTGGGCACGGTTTCGGCTAGTCGCGGGCGGTCTGAGTGGGAAGGGATCGTTGGCTATTTCTTGAACCAGTTGGTGCTTCGGACTCGGATTGTCGGAGCGCCAACCTTCCGAGACGTACTACGTGATTCGCAACGCGAAGTCTTGGACGCACTGGAAAACCAGGCGTATCCATTCGCCAAATTGGTGGAGAACATTCGGCCAGAGCGAGATGCCAGTCGCTCTCCCCTGATTCAAACGATGTTCATTTGGGACAAGCCACGAAATTTGAAAGAGTCGCATTTTGCCCCGGGGAAGTCGAGCGATCGTCTGCGTTTAAAGCCGTTGTTGATGGAACAGCGTGGCGCGCCGTTTGATCTCACGTTGATCGTGTTCGAGCTCGAGGATGAGCTTCGTCTTACGTTTCGATACAACTCGGATCTGTTTAGCTCGGAAGCGATCGAAACTCTTTCATCGAGCCTTGAGGCTCTGATCGAGGCTGTTGCACGCGACCCCGATGCTCCTGTCCGCTCACGTGCATTGGTGACGTCCGAACAAGAAGACGCCATTGAAGAATGGAATCGGACAGAGATGCCGTTTGACCCGCAGCTCTCGGGTGACGCGCTTTTTCGAAAATTCGCGAGCCGAACGCCGAATGCGGTCGCCATCGAAACATCGGGGCGTTCATTGACATATGCAGAGGTTGATGCACAGGCGACTCGCCTCGCACGGTCCCTGCGTCGACGTGGTTTGGTCGAAGGACAGACGGTTGGTATCTGGATGCAACGCGGTGTGGAGTCCATCGTCAGTATCCTTGGAATCTGGCGTGCTGGTGCCGCCTATTTGCCGCTGGATCCCGAACACCCGCTCCCGCGTTTGCAGTCGATCCTGAGTGATGCATTGCCTGCGATGGTGTTGGCCAATGAGATGGCACCGGGGAAACGACTGCCGTGTGATTGTGCGGTCATCGAGTTCTCCGAGGCGGTTGGCTGGTCGGAGTTCGACGACGATGAGGCTCCGCTGCCGAGTGTCGATCCCGACCGACCGGCGTACATGATTTACACCTCCGGTTCGACTGGCGAACCGAAAGGTGTTGTGTTGCTTCATCGCGGTGTCGCAAATCTAGCGGTCAGCCAGAAACATACGTTTGGGATTCAGGCGAGCGATCGGTGTCTGCAGTTTGCATCGCTCAGTTTCGATGCTTCGATCTTCGAGATGATGATGGCCTTCCACGCAGGCGCGACCCTGTTTGTGGTTGAGTCGAGTGTGATTCGAACAACGACCACCGCGATCTCAGATGCGTTGCGAGATGCCAGCGTGACGGTGGCAACCTTGCCACCATCGGTCTTGGCTGCAATTCCCGCCACCGACCTTCCTCGGTTGCGGACATTGATCTCCGCTGGAGAGGCTTGTTCGGCAGCGTTGGTCGCGAAATGGCTGCCGGGACGTCAGATGTTCAATGCTTACGGCCCGACCGAGACCACCGTCTGGGCGACGACGTGTCGCTGCGAAAACGATGGCAGCGATCCTTCCTTGGGGCGGCCGATTGCCAACGTTCGGGCCTACGTGGTTGATGATCGCTGTGAAAGTGTGCCGATTGGTGTCGCGGGTGAACTCTGCTTGTCCGGGCCGGGATTGGCGGCGAAGTATCATCGTTCGCCCGAAGCGACGGCCGACGCATTCATTCCCAATCCCTTTGACGAGTCCTTTGATGCAACGCTCTATCGCACGGGAGACCGCGTTCGTTGGAACCACGCTGGAAATCTCGAGTTCTTAGGGCGCATCGACGATCAGGTGAAAATCGGGGGTCACCGAATTGAACCTGCCGAGATTGTCACGGCTCTTCGAGGGTTGCGGGGCGTTGCAGATGCATGTGTCACACCGCAAAGGGTCGGTGGCGATTCGTTTCTCGTCGCTCATGTCGTCACGGCGGCTGAGGACGAGACCGATGCAGTCACCATCAGACATCATCTTGCAAAATGTTTGCCCGGCTACATGATTCCGAAGCACATCATTTTCATCGAACAGATTCCGCTGACCAGCAACGGCAAAGTTGCGACCAAGCGTTTGCAGATGCCAGCGTTGCAACGTGATTTAAAGGCCACCGACGAAAGCGAAGGCCAAACGACGCCACTTTCAAGTACGGAGCGTGAGCTGCGAGAAGTCTGGCGAGAAGTGCTGCAAATCGACGCGATTGGTGTTCGCGATAACTTTTTTGATCTCGGCGGTGCTTCCCTGCAGGCGTTGCAGGCGGCGGACTTGGCCAGCAAGCGTGGCTATTCGTTATCGGCCGAGCGGATGTTCCAATTCCAAACGATCGCTGAATTGGCGAGGGAACTCGATTCGCTACCTGCACCCCTGACAGACTCCACGGGCACTAAGGAAACCGGCGTCATGGAAACCGGTGTCAAGGAAACGGCTCCGGCATCGCTCTCTTTGGATGCGGTAGCGGCCACGAATCGTCAATCGTCGACGCGGCTAAACGAGAAGGCATCGAGGCGGCTAAACGAGAAGGCGTCGACGTGGAAAAACGAGGAGGCATCGAGGCGGCAAAACGAGGAGGTCTCGACCGGTAAGTACACGATGGTCGTCGAGAGTATCGGGATGCATTTGCCACCCGCGACTCTGACGACCAATGAAATTGTGTCCGACTGTGATCGGCGTCTCGATTTTCCCTTGGAGCGAATGACCGGAATCGTGTCGCGACACGTCGCGGGAGGCGATGAATTCTCGATCGATCTGGCGCGTGCGGCCGCGTTGGATTGCTTGCAGAACTCTCGCTTTCAGGCATCGGAGATCGACCTGCTCATCGCCGCAAATATCTCGCGATACGATGGCCCCGATTTCCAAATATCTTATGAACCCTCCACCGCTTCTAAATTGAAGCAGCAGATCGGTGCGAAGGATGCCGTCGCTTTTGATCTGTGCAATGCATGCGCCGGATTCTTCACGGCGCTGTCGGTTGCCCAAACCAGGTTGCTGTCGGGTGAATCCAAGCGGGCCATGATTGTCAGTGGCGAATACATTACTCACCTCACCAAGACGGCCCAGCGCGAGATCGATGGCTTTCTCGATCCACGTCTGGCCTGTCTGACACTTGGCGATGCCGGGGTCGCCGTGATCGTTGAGCTGACGGACGATGGCAGCGGTTTTCAAAGTCTCGACTTGTACACGGCCGGAAAGCATCACGATCTTTGCGTCGCGAAAGCAACCGATCGCGCACATGGTGGTGCCATCATGTTGACGGACGCCATCAAAGCTTCTGCAGTGACGCTTGACCATTCGGTGGGACACGCTCATGAAATCTTGAACCTCAACGACTGGGATCCGGCAGAGGTCCAGCATCTGATCATGCACCAAACCTCGGCGACGACGTTGGATGGTGCCGTCGAAGAATTGAATCGACACTTTGGGAAACCGGTCTGCGGGCCGCACAACGCGGTCAATAACTTGCCGCGTCGCGGCAACACAGCGACCACGACGCACTGGGTCGCGGTCATGGATCTGATAAGGCAGGGACGGATTGACCGAGGTGACAAGACCGTTTTTGCCATTAGCGGATCGGGGCAAACGATTGGGACAGCTCTGTACCGGTTCGATGACCTTCCAGAACGCATGAGGGGCGAGACGTCGTTGAAGCGTAGCGCAGTGCGGATTCCGGAGTCGGCAACCCATGGCGTGAGAATCAAGTCGGCAGCGTTGCAGCCTGCCAGTGAAGGCCAGCCTGCCAGTGAAGGCCAGCCTGTCAAAGAGAACTCGTTCGCGGTGGTTGAGTCAGCGGCCGCATCGGTGGCGGCATGTCTCGAGTCTGCGGGATGGTCCGCAAACGAAGTCGAGTGGCTCGTGCACTGCGGTGTGTATCGTGATGAGTTCCTGAGCGAACCGGCGGTGGCTGCAATCCTGGCCGGTGAACTTCGAATGAACGACGATCGTCCGGGGCTGAGTGGTTCACGAACGTTTGCGTTTGATGTCAGCGACGGCGCGCGGGGTGCAATGACCGCCTGCCAACTTGTGGCCGATCAGATTCGTTCGGGCAGGATCAAGCATGGCATCGTGGCGGCATCTGAAGTCGAGAACAACGATGCGACGCTACCCCAACGCTATGTTTGGGAGTCTGGGTCGGCGATCGCGTTGGAACCTTGCCCTTACGGCTACGGTTTCGGTGAGTTCTTCCATCGCTCCTATCCGGATCATGCAGACGCTTTTTGTGCCTCGACAGTCATGCGGAACGGAAAGCCGCAGATGATGATCAAGACGACTGTGAATGCGTTCGGTGCATTCGCTGATTGCGTGGTGGATTGCGTGAAGCAGTACCTCGCACGAACGCAGGGGGACCTTGGTCGCTACAGCAAAATCCTCGTTTCCGTCCCGCCTTCGGTCTGTCGAAGTGATCTCGCCGGGCGTCTTGGTGTCCGGGAGGAAGCAATTGTCTTTGCCGAGGTACCGACCGACCAAACGGACGTGCGTTCCGAACAACTCGACGCATTCACTTCAGGTCTGGCAGCCCAATGGTGCCAGTGGGCTGGTGCAGCGACAACGGACGAGCTTTGGCTCTGTGTGGCTGCCGGAGCCGGGATCGAAGTCGGATGCGTGGAGTACCGTCATGAATGAGTCCCGCCCTCAGTTCGTTCAAGCAAAGGGGACGTTGGATGACTGAACGTCCTGTCAAATCGGAGCGATTCGTCGTCGTGCGAAACACGACTGGGCGTTCGTCGTGTTGGCCGCTGGATCGTCAGGTCCCCAATGGTTGGACGGCAACGGCGATTGCGGGGACGAAGCAACAATGCATGGATGCGATCCAGCACGCCGCGTCATCACGCTCGGCAACAAAGTCGAATCAGCTGCAAATGTCGCTGATGTTCTTTGGGGATACCGAAGTCGATCGGCTGGGGGATAAGTACCGATTGGTGATGGAGTCGGCGAGTTTCGCCGACAAGAACGGTTTCGAGGGAATCTGGATTCCGGAAAGACACTTCACCAAATTCGGTTGTCTCTATCCGAGTCCTGCCGTCCTGCTGGCCGCAATCGCGCGCGAGACGTCTCGATTAAAGCTACGCGCAGGTAGCGTCGTCATGCCATTGAATGATCCCATTCGTGTCGCCGAGGAATGGGCGGTGGTGGACAACCTGTCGGGTGGGCGTGCCGAAATCGCTTTCGCATCGGGATGGCACCCCGACGATTTTGCTCTGATGCCCGACGCGTACGAATCGCGGAATCAACGGATGTATGAGGGCATCGACGACGTGACTGCGCTTTGGCGTGGTGCAACGGTCGAGCGACGAAACGGCGCCGGAGACAAGATCCAAGTCCGGACCTACCCCACGCCGGTTCGAGCGAAGTTGCCGATGTGGCTGACCGCCGCTGGGAATCCCGAGACGTTCCGTCGGGCAGGCGAAATGGGACTGGGTGTGTTGACGCATCTGTTCAACCAGGACTTGCCTGAGTTAGAAGAGAAGATCCAGCTCTACCGAGCTGCCTATCAAGAGGCAGGGCATGCACCGGAACATGCTCGTGTCGCAGTAACGTTGCACACGTTCGTGGCCGAATCTTTGGCCGATGTTCGGCACCATGCAAAGGATGCTTACTGCGACTACCTGCGGAACAATCTCGGGCTGCTCAAACAACTTGCGTTTAGTCAGGGGCAGTCCATGGATGTCGAGACATTGCCGCGACAAGAGTTGGACGAAATGCTTGAATGGTTGTTCGACAAGTTCGTGGGGGGACGTTCGTTGCTGGGAACGGTCGAGTCCTGTAGTGACACCTGTCGGGAACTTGTGAAAGCGGGCGTCGACGAGATCGCCTGCTTGATGGACTTCGGACCAGATGTGGACGCCGTGCTGAGCAATCTCAGACACCTGGATCAACTCCGCCGCCAAACACATGACATCCAGGTCAATTGACGTTGGGCCAATCGAGTCAAATGATGTCGAGTCAATGATGTCGCGGCGAGCGATGCTTGATGAGGTGAGGGGGCTTGCGACACGACGCCTGCAAGGTCCTCGGTTTGATCCATCGTTGAATCAAGCTTTGCTGGCGGCTTCATCCCGGCATATTTTTCCGTCTCGGACTTCCACGATGCGTTCCGCCCTGTCAGCAACGTCGTGGCTATGCGTGATCACGACGAGGGTCATGTTGTGATCTTTGTGAAGCGACGCAAATAGCTTCAGAATCTCCTCGCCCGTCGAAGTGTCAAGATTGCCGGTCGGCTCGTCCGCCAGCAGCACATCGGGTTGGTTGGCGAGTGATCTGGCAATCGCGACACGCTGGCGCTCGCCAACGGAGAGTTGGGTTGGCAGATGGGTGGCGCGATGTTCAAGTCCGACGATCTCAAGAAGCTCCTGAGCGCGTTGCTTTCGCTCGGACGCTGACCGCGAGGTTTCGAACATGGGCAGCTGAACGTTTTCGATCGACGTCAGGGTCGGAAGCAGATAGAAGGACTGGAAGACGTAACCGATATGCTGTGATCGCAGCCGATCGAGTCCACTTCCGGATGTGATCTCGTTTCCATCAAACAAGACTCGACCCGATGTCGGATGGTCGAGGCCACCCAGCACGTTCAGAAGTGTCGATTTTCCGCTACCGCTTGGCCCCACGATCGCGACATAGTCCCCACGGTAGATGGAAAGCGACACATCGTCCAAAGCAAGAACGTCACCATCGACGTAGTTACGCGAGACTCCTTCGGCGACGATCAGAGGATGGGGTTCAGCCACAAGCGGGACTTTCAAACGTGGTGAGGTGCGTCGTGGACAATGAGCCGAGCGGAGTTGGGAGAAACATTCCCAAGGCTTCGCCCGCGTAGTTTAACCACGCCAGGATGACGCTCAAAGCTGTCTGGGCTCGGAAGCGTGACAGCAGGAGCGTGGTCTCGATTCCAACGTCCGCTGGGGACAAAAAAACCTCGGCCGCGCCAGGATGGCTCAGCCGAGGTGTTGTCTTGGATGACGACGGAGACTGCCGAAATCAGTCGCGAACGATGGTGCGACCAAAGTGAGTGATCACCACTTCGACGCAGTGATCGCAGCAAGGGAATTTGTAGGTCAGGATCTTTCGACCAAACATGCCTTTTCGCCATCCGGCCAAGCAAGGGCTCGAACCTGCACAGCAGGCTGGAACGCAAGCCGACACTTCGTACTTGCAGCAGTCGCAAGGGTCCTCAACGCACCAGCGGACGCTCACAGGTGGCGGAGGAGGGCAGCAAACAGGGGCAGGGGCACAGCAATTAGCGGTGCGGCCAAAGCAACCAGCTTCGGCTGGGGTTGAGGCGGCGAACGCAAGCACGGCGGCAGCCATGCATCCCGCGATTAGTCCACGCAAAGGGGTCATCGGTTTCTCTCGTGTTGGAAGGTGGAATACCAGCGATGGCTCCTATTTTCGCTAGCCAACGCAAATCGTGCAACCGGCAGAGTCACTGCTCGAGAAATGGAGAAGGGATCCAGCCGATAGAACCAAAATAATCACTACCAACCGCAGAAGTGAAAAATCGTCTCGCTGACCTAGAAAAAGCGAGTGGCACGCCACGCCAGAGAAATCGAGTTTGTCTCAGGAGTGAGGCAAGGCATGACAATTCGCCACAGGTGCCGCAGGTGAGAAACCCCAAACGAGTGCGAGCGAGGTGGCAGCAACCATGAGATCAGCAGCCACATCGAACTGCCGAGTTCAGCGTTCGGAGCGGAATCCGTCACGTGGAGTTGCAACTTTTACCGCGTTCGACATTTCACGCGACGCTGTCATCAGCGGAGGCTGAACACCGCGTTTTGGTCCTTGGCTGACCAATGCGCAAAGAAAAGCCACCGGTCAGAATGTTCCGACCGGTGGCTTGGCGATGGATCGAGAGGCCTTTCAGTGGTCGTTCGCTGCTACCTACCTCAGCAAACCTTGACGCCGCTTTTGAATGATCTCGCGAGGCGATTCCCAGCGTGGCGTTTCCCAAATGCTCGGTGGTCGACCGTTCTTTCGCTTGTACTCCAGATTGAAGTTGTTGCCACGCTGAAAGAGTCCGCCACTGTTTTGGCGTTGCGTCGGCTGATTTCCATTGTAGGTGCGATTGGACGATTGACCGTTGCTATAACGCGTCGGCTGTTGAGAGTAGGTCTGGCCGGAGTACTGCTGTTGTTGGCCAGAATACCGCTGTTGTTGGCCAGAGTATTGTTGCTGTTGTCCGGAATACTGCGGCCGCTGACCGGAGTACTGCTGTTGCTGACCGGAGTACTGCTGTTGCTGACCGGAATACTGCTGTCGCTGCTGTCCGGAGTACTGCGGCTGTTGGCCGGAGAAGGAAGGTTGCGGCGACATCGACTGAGACGGAATCGATTTAACGGTACTTTGCGGAACGGAAACTTTGGCCGGTGCAGGAGCCGGTTTGGGTTTGGCTACGAACGCCGTTTGTTTGACCCAACCAGAAATGCTCTTGTCGCCTTGGACAGATTTGACCCAAAGCCAATCGGCGCGAGCTTGCGTTACGAGTGCGATTTGGTTGCGAAGGATCTTTCCGGTCACGCTCTTGTCGACCTTCAATTCAACCGAGTCCGTTAAGACTGGCAGCAACAATCCTTCGGCTCCGATCGCCTTCTTGTCAGTGATCGCCATCAGCAGATCATTGCCTTTGCCGCGGCTGACAAGCGCACGAGCCCGACCCTGTCTTGCTTGTTCTCGAAGGTCTTTCGGCGATACGCTATTGTGAATGATCGCCGTGTAAGACTCGATGGCCAGGTCGAATTTGGTTTCCTGGTGGAAGATCCGAGCTTGGGTCAACAGCGAGTCATCCGAAGGAATTGGACTGCCTGAAAGACGAGGTTTCGTGACTGTCTTGGGTTGAAGCAAACTTGGCTGAAGTTTGGCGGAGTCGAGTTGCTTGGAATCAATCGAAGTAGGTTGAATGTTGTTCGCGGTGGAAAGCGAAGATTTCGCAACCGTCGCTACCGAGTTGTTCGGTGGTCGCAGATAGACGCGAGGGACGGACGCATCAAGATTCATCCAGGGATGCTGATTGGTTTTCTCGGCGACGGCTTCACTGGCGTTGAAGAAGACATCGCGAAGCGTCAATCCGTGACTTGGCGACTCACGAAAAGCTTCGGCAAGTTGCAACGCGTATGGCGAGTTATCTCCCTTTCCGTCGAGCGCGGTTTCACCAGGTGCAGTGGCGTATGCGATCAACGTTCCGTTCGGGAATTCAGTCGTCGCGGCCAAACCAGACTTGGCAGCGCCGCGAGTCCAAGCCCGTTGAAACGGATTGTCGCGACAGCAGTCGAGCACCACCACCTTCATGTTCCCGTCGGATGCATGCAGCGCATCGAGCACAAAGTTCTGGGAGACTGTTTTGTATTTGACGGACGAGGCGTCCCGGAGGTGAGCGTCGACGGGAATCAAGAAGTTCTGTTCCTCAACTTGCACACCATGGCCCGCAAAATAGAACAGCGCGAGGCCGCCATCGGGAATGCTGTAGGAGAACTCGTTGATGGCTTCGTCCATCGCTTGATGCGACAGGTCTGTTTTCACAGTGACTTGGAAGCCGAGTCTCGAAAGTGAATCGCCGAGTAACTTGGCGTCATTGGCAGGATTGCGTAATTCCCCTGCCTGATACTTGCTGTTGCCGATCAGCAACGCATGGAGTTTTCCTTCTTCCGCTTGGCTCGTATTTGGCCGAATGGCGGCACCCGCCAAAAGAACACATGGAAGTAAGAACGCGGATGTAAGTCGAATGGTCATGAAGTCGCTCCTCCCCTGCCAAAGCTATCAAGAAACGCGCCTTCCCTGCTGGGTGATGAACCGCACCCCCAGACTAGCAATCCTATCAACCGCCATGGGAAGGGGCAACTGTCTACCCGCTTACCGTAATCCGAGTGCCAAACCCGCCATCCTATTTACAAAAAAGTTTGCCGCAGCGATTTGGACAACATCCGGGTCACTTTCTCACTTGTCGTCGGCCGAGTCTTCGTTTTCAGGGACTTCCAGTGGTGGAGGCAGCATCTTCTCGCCATCTTTCGATTCTGGAATCGCAGGCATCGCGGCAGCCTTTGGGAATGCCGACTCGGGAATGTCGTCCAGCGAAGACTTCCGATCTTCTTTGGCCAGCATCGAGTAGCCGACAGGTTTGCCTGCAGTGTCCACCTCAAAGCGTCCCCAGTAAACCTTGCGAACTGGATTGTAGTAGTAGCGATATCGTGGGCGGCTGGGGTAGTAAAGCACGTAGTGGTACGAGTGGGTGTGGTGAGTGACGGTCGGCGTGTAGTAGTACCGGCAGTAGTGATAGCTCGTCGTTGGACGATAGGACCAACTTGAGTAGTACTGGCGTCGGAATTGATAGGCCTCTGCCTGTTCGGCGCCGACGGTGACAAAGGCGATGCCGAGCAATAGCTGGATCGTGAAAGCACGCCGCGTGAATCGGACCCTTGGGCTGGCGGC
>JBPCVD010000554.1:0-3719 GCA_051010815.1 Rubripirellula sp. | reverse complement strand
GCTTGCAGTGCCAATTGAATGGAGTCTTTCAGCAGCCCCCAAGTCCCAAGAAAAATCACTGCCGCGATCACCAAACTTGAAACCGGGTCGACCCAATACCACTGCGTCCACATGATCACGCCACCAGCCACTGCCACGCCCAAGGAGAGCAATGCGTCCGCCGCCATGTGCAAGTAAGCGCCGCGAATGTTCAGATCGCTGTGACGACCACGCACAAATAAGAGCGCGGTACCCGTATTGATCACCACACCGATCAAGGCAACCGTGATCACGACGCCTGCGGGAACGGCCGTCGGATTGAAGAGTCGGCCCACCGCTTCCCAGGCAATTCCGCCAACAGCGACCAGCAGCAATAACCCATTGAAGACGGCGGCCAAGATCGTCGACCCGCGCCATCCATACGTGCGACGAGGACTCGGTGGAAGCTTGGCCAGGGCATAGCCGCCCCATGCAACCAGCAACCCTAACACATCGCTAAGATTGTGCCCCGCGTCGGCGAGCAATGCGAGCGAATCGACCCACCACCCAAACGCACCTTCGACGATCACGAACCCGACGTTCAGGATCACACCAATCCCGAATGCCCATCCATAGGAATCGGGCGGCGGATGGTGATGGTCGCACTGGTGCATATTCGACAATCATCGAGAAGCGCGGCAGCGTGATTGCCACGCCTCTACCGAATGATCAGTGTGAACGATGGCACCGCATTGGGGAATCCGACACCACGAATCCAACCGTTGGGAAAGGAGCCTCGCAATCCTCAGTCAATTTGCTCAACACAGCGAATTCCCAGATGGCGATGATCAAATTCGCCGCCCAGAACATTCAGTTGAGAGACGAGCGAACCGATCAATCCGGCCGCCACGATCCAAAGAAGAGCGGATGCCTTTAAACGTCGACGCTGCACACGAATGCTATTCATATCACACTCTGCTTAGGTTCCTTCCAGGCTTAGTCGTGATCTTATCGAACGGTATCGGATTTCCAGCCCCAGTTCTTCCGTCGGTATCAAGAATCCGAATCGATCCTAGGGGGACCGCAATCCGAGAAACGTCAGGCTCGATTCAAGCCCTTCGACCGCTCCGCCATCGCCAGTCCGCAAAGTTTGCCATCCCGACGTCAAAACGCCGACATCCGCTCGATCAACGTCGCTGACGGGCATTGATCGGCTCAAGCGCTTGGTCGTAGAAACCGAAAACGACCGAAGCGATGCGGAAAATCAGGAACACCAAAACGAGCACCACAAAGACGCGAATCAAGATTGTGGCGGTTCGTGCCAGCATCTTCACCGCCGACTTGGCCCGCTCATCGTACTCGCGAGCGAGGTAAGCGATCGATTCGGCGTCCGTTCCGGAATGTTCAGCGATTTCGATACGACCGATGAAGTCGTCCGGAAAAACACTGGTCGCCTTGATAGCCTCTGCTAGGGTGGCGCCTTTGCGAATCGCCTGCTCCGCATCCTCTGCCCCGGCGCGATAGTACTCGCTGTCCGTGCTGTCGAGCGAAAGTCGAATCGAGCGAATGGGATCGAGCCCCGACTCCAAGGCCATCGCCAAGTTCCAACAGAACCTCGAAATGGTGATCGTTTGGATCGAGGGGCCAATGACTGGAATCATGTAAACCAACGGGACCAAGTTTTGGATGCCGCCGATATTCCGCGTGAAGCACCAAATGCCGAGCCCAATGAGACCAAAGAAGACGGCGAGGTAGCCCCAAAAAATCAGGACGCCCCTTCCACCGCGAAGCCCAAATCCAAGCAAGTCCGTCATCTGCCCACCACCGGCGGGCGTCAAAACGCCCATCAAGTAAATGAGAAGCGAGATGACCAGAATGCCACCCACCAATTGCAAGAGCGGCATCGCAATCGAAGAAAGGAACGAACGTCGCGTCTGAAGTTGGTGTTGGTAATGCTCACCCAACGCAAGCAGGACGCGTTCCAGACGTCCTGTCGCTTCCCCCACGCGAGTCATCGCCGTCATCAGGGGTGGAAAAAACTTATCCTTCTCCATCAATGCACTGAGGTGTTCACCGCGACGGGCTCCTGCCGCCAAGTCCGCCATGGCACGTCGCTGACTGGCGGGTCCCTGCTTGGCCTCGCTATCGAGCAGTTGCAGCAAGTCCGCACCTGCCCCCAATCCAGTGCCAAATCGGTGACAAAAGGCGGTTGCAGATGAGAGTTTCATTCGCTGAGACACGCAGGAACTTCTTCGCAAGGATGATGGATCACGATGACCTTCAGACCATTGTGATCACACTGTACCTGCGAACGAAAGAGTAGGGCGTGTTTCACGCTGCTCGATTCTGTGGATCCGCTTCCGCAACCGGGGGGATCGGCATCGATTTGGCATTCGACTCAGAGCCTCCGTCCGGCATATCGCCAGTCGACCGCTTCTGGCGTTCAAGCAGATAGGCTGCCAAAGTCTCTTCCACCTGCTGAAGCTGCTCGGAGGCGGTCTGCGACAGATCGACGAACAAAGTAGGAATGCCACCAATCACGCACCAGGAGGCTTGTTCGTCGTCCAGCACATCCATCCGTACACGGAAACCCGCGGATCGCGCCTGACGCAATCTCTTCTTCAGTCGAACCACGACGTTTTCTTCGGCAATCATGGGCATCCTGCAGTTGCGTGGGACGGCGCAGCTCATCCAAGCGAAATACTTTGACACGCTACGGAGCTTGTTGGGGCAGCGTGGCAATCTATGCGGGAACGATCGTTCGGTCTGTAGCAAATGCACTGCTTTCGACGATAGGTCACTGGTAGACGGAAAAGAAGTCTGTCGAGCCAATTCACGTTTCGGTCCCGCCGAGTCAACATGCAATCGCAGCAGCCAACCAATACCAATTCAAATCCGCTCTCGGACCACACCGCCGCATCGGATTCAGCGATGCCCGGCCGGATTCCAACGGGCCCGACCGCACAACAAAACGCGGCTCCCGCATCGGGAGCTTCCACCGAATTGGCAGATCAGAGCCGCCACATTGAATACTTGAAGAATGAACTGCGACGAATGCAGTCGCTGGCAGCCTTGGGCGAACTGACCAGCACCGCCACCCATGAATTCAACAACGTGTTGATGACCATCATCAACTACGCACGACTTGGCATCCGCAATCGGGATGACGAGAGTCGCGACAAGGCATTGACCAAAATTCTGGCAGCCTCCGAACGGGCCGCCAAGATCACCGGAACAATCCTCGCTCAGGCTCGCAACCGAAGCGAGAGCATGGAGCCAACGGATCTGACCTCGATCGTCAATGATTCGCTCGTGCTGCTGGAACGCGAGATGCGAAAGTACCGCATCGCCATCGAAACCAGCCTCGACCCGTCAACTCCGTCGGCAATGGCTTCGGGTAATCAAATTCAGCGCGTCCTTCTGAACCTGCTGATCAACGCGCGACAATCAATGTCCGAAGGTGGCACGATCCTGATTCGGTTGGCGCCAAGCAGCGATGGTGACTTCGTTGAACTTGTCGTCCGTGACTCAGGCAGCGGCATCCCCAAGGAATCGTTGCGGCATATCTTCGATGCCTTCTACACCACCAAGGAAGGTCCGGACGAGTCCGGAAAGGGTGGCACCGGTCTCGGTCTGGCTGCGTGTAAAGAGATCATTGATGCCCATCAGGGTCGCATCCGAGTGGAAAGCACCGTGGGGCGGGGAACTGCCTTCATCATTCGACTGCCGATCGCGAAAGAATCGCAGGCCGCTGCCTAATC
>JBPCVD010000553.1:0-5838 GCA_051010815.1 Rubripirellula sp. | reverse complement strand
GCAGTGGACTGGTCGCTAAGTACGGCGGCAGAGTTCGTTGCGAGTCGCCGGTCACACTTGAACGCGAAACCGCGAACAGCCCGAAGTACGCGAATCCGATGAACGCGCCCACGACTGCCGGCGTGCCAAGTCGGAAGAACAGGACGAGTACGAAAGTCAGCGGAAGCGCCGTCACAAGGACCACGCGTTTGACCCAATGAAGCGTGCAAATCAGGTCGTGGTGAATCAAGGCGTGGGATGGACCGCGAAATCTTTTCACGACGCTCGCGTTTTCGCTGACGGACGAATCCGCGCGGACGGTTGCCGCACTCGGGATAACACCTTGCGGTGCTGTTCTCGCCAAGGTGATCGAACGAATGATCAGCCAGACGCTAGCGCAATACATCGTGATCGAACCGACGAGCGACGCTTGGGTTGCAAGCGGACGCCAGTCGACCTGCTTGATCGACGGTGCAACGAACGTCAGTCCGATGCCAATGTAAATGGCTGGAACAATTACCATGAGCGAAAGGAGTCGGCCCCAACCGTTGCGGTAGGGCCGCCACGCAATCACCAGAATCCAAATGGCAGAGGCAGAGAATGCGAAACACGGGGTGATGAGTGGAATCGGTTCTTTCACGCCCAAGCGTTGCGCGGCGTGGACGAACAACAGCCAGAGCACGCTGATCCAAATCGTCTTGAGCACGACTGGAACCGTCGCAATTTTCCAGTCGGCGATCGGCATGCGGAGCAACCATGGACTGCATCCGGAGTCAGGTGTCGCCATGTCACCATCGTGACCGTAGTCGAACAGAATGATGGATGCGATTGCCGCAGGTAACAACGAAATCGAAAGCGCGAAGATTGAAATATCGCCGTAGCCGGTTGGATACTCGGGCGAGATGGACAGCAACGCGATCGCTTGTCCCAAGACGACGACGCCCGCGATGAGTACAAGCAACCATTTATGTCGCAACAGCGCGAGACGGACCAGTGCAAGTGTTTCAGGCATCGATCGCCTCCGTGGAAGAGTCTGATTCCTCGTTGTCCGACGGGATGCTCTGTTCCTTGAGATCGTTCTCTGCACCGTCTCCTACTTTCGCGCTAAACCAGCGGTCGAGCGAGATATCCCTTCTCTCCAGAATTCCGAGTCGTTCACTTTCGGCATCAAGATTGGCCAGTCGCGTGTCCACCATGACGCTCCACTCCTTGCCCGTCTGCCGCCAGCCAAATAACCCTTGGATTTCCGGCGGCGTTGGCCAGTCCTGGGACGGACAACAGACGACCTCGCAGTAGCGGGCCTCGAGTTGCTCGATCGTTAGCGAATCCAGAATTTGGCCGTCCTTCATCAATGCGACGGTGTCGCAAACGCGATCTACTTCGTCCAGAAGATGGCTGGAAAAGAGCACGGTACGTCCATCCTCACTGATCGTTCGTATGATCGCCTCCAGAATGTCGCGTCGAGCGATCGGATCGAGACCACTGCTCGGTTCATCCAGTACCAAAAGTTGCGGCCGATGCGCGATCGCTACTAAGAGGCCGACACGCGCTCGCTGTCCTTTGGATAGTGACTTTAAACGTGTTCCTCGACTGAGCGAAAACATGTCACTCAATTCATCGGCATAACTGTCATCCCACGTGGGATAGACGGCGCGCGTAAAGTCAATCAAATCACCAATCCGCATCCACTTCGCAAGCGAGTCTTCCTCCGTCAGGTATCCGACATGTTTCAGGACACTTTCAGGGTTCGCGACCGGGTCCTCACCCAGCACGGTGACATGACCCTGCTGGGCGCGAAGAGAACCAATCAGGTGTCGGATCAACGTGGTCTTGCCGGCACCATTGAGGCCGACGAGACCAAAGATGGAGCCGACCGGAATCTGCAAATTGACGTCGCACAATGCTTGGTTGTTGCGGAATCGTCTGCTCAAGTGTTCGACGCGAACGGCAAGTTCAGTTTGAGTCGATGTGTTCATGGTCATTTCTCTCCGCGTGAAAGTTGAGCGTTGCGTTGTGAGAGCTGGGCATCGCGTTTTTGCAACTGTTCGACGACATCGGTGGTCGTAAAGCCGAGTTGCCGGGATTGAATGAGAAGTTTGTCGATGTGGGGGGCCAGCAACTGTCGCCGCTGGGCCACGCCGCGGTTGTCGGGGATTTCCGCGACGAACGTTCCCTTCGTCCGGCGTTTCTCGACCAGACCGTCGTTCTCGAGCTCGCGATAAGCACGGGCGACAGTGTTGGGATTGACTCGTAAACTCTCCGCCAGACCGCGAATGGTTGGCAGTTCGTCGCCGACATGAAGTTGACCCGACATGATTCGAAATTGAATCTGGTCGACGATCTGTTGGTAGATCGGCACGCCGTCGGAGGAAATGTGTAATAGCATAGTTGCACCGTTGTGTTAATGCATTAATACAAGGTGTGTCGTGCAGGGTCAAGCGTTTTTTGTGCTTTTTGTTGCGGCGCAGAAAACCGGATACGGTGCCGCCCGAGTCGCAAACCATGTGAATTGTTGCAAGACCGTGCCTTGATCAACGGCGGGCCAGGTGTCTTTCGTCAGCGTGCCCCGTCAGCGTGCCCCGTCAGCGTGCCCCGTCAGCGTGCAAGGGGCGGGGCGTGCTCGAGTTGCTGGGTCATCGCAGCCAGCATCTTGCGATCTCGGCGTCGCATCGCGTGTGGCGTAGGCGACCGCTTGGAGATCGCTTCCGATCATGAGAGTACGTCGCGTCTCGCCTTTGTGTCACCGTTGTCCGCGGACGAAGACTGCGTTTAGAAATGCAAAGCGCTTTCGAATTCCGTGTTCGAGCCTTCGAGAGACAAGAGCGCTAATAGCAGGTAGCCGGGACCATCGACGGATTCGCAGACATCCTCACCAGGATGACTGCGGAACATTCCGAGTTTCGGTTCGTACAAGACCTTCATTGCTTCTTGCGCCACTGATTCTGCGAGTGCGCGGTACCGTGGTTCGTCCATCACGATAGAGGCGCGGACCAAGAAATGAATCACGCGACCATAGTCTTCAGCATGCGCCCCATGCCCTTGGTTGGCAGGGAGGCTCGCTTCGATTTGGGCAACCCATCGCTCGACGGACTCTTGATAGATCTGCTTCCCTGTCAAGTCAAAGAGTGAAAGACAGGTCTCGGCCATCGGCATGGCATGGTTTGGATTCTGCGTTCCGTCAGGGACGAAGACTTCTGCATGCCATCCGCTCGATTGATTGGCGCCGCGAATGGGCGTTCGGCTTGCAACTTCAATCGAGCGATAGTATTTGCCCGCGTCTGAGTCATATCCGTTGAACAGCCAACGCGAGATGGCCTCATCAGCCATGTTTTGGAACGCTTGGCTGCGCGACTGTTGGGCCGCTCGCAGCAAGCTCATCGCCCAAACCCCGAGTTCGGTCGTTGACTCTGCATCGACCTGATCCGCGACAATCGCGGCGGTTGTGATCAAGCCTGTGTCTGGGTGACGCGTTTTAAATCGCGCGCGGGCGACCTCCCACGCTTGATTCAAAAGCGATTGTCGATCCGAGGCATCTTGCGCGGCAAGCCAGCAAACAGAATCGATCAAGACCCAGTCAGGGGCGAGAGCGAGGGAAGGATCAGTGTCGTGGATTTCGGACATCGATCGAATCTGTCGTTCGACGACGGACCGATCGATAAGCCACATCGTTTCCCATCCGGGAGTTCTTGGGAGGTAGGTGCGTCGATCATCCCCGTCGGGTCCCACGATGGAGTCTTCCACAACGTCGTACTCATGATCGCTTCCCCACCAAAGCATGCCGCTTTGCCCGTCGAGACACGCGTCGATGTAAGCTTGCGTGTAGGCCTGTGCCGCATCGGTGTAGCACTTGCAGCCGGTGCGTTGAGAGAGTTCGTAAGCGGCGACTAAGCTCGGCTGATCCCAAAACAGGCTCGCACCACTGGATGCCCCCGCGTTGCGTCGCGGATCGCCTGCTTCGCGTGATTTTGGCAATCCATTGCTGCGAATATCGATCTTCGACAACCACATCGGAGTGGAAACTTTGCCCACCTGATCGTAGGAATGTTCGGTGAGATATTGCATGTGGGCTACGACCGCGTCGAGGCGTTCGGAAACGGGTTCATCCCGTGCAACGGTGACGTTCGGAGGCGTATCGTCGTTTTGCGTTTTCGATTCGACTTCGTCGCTTTCGTTGATCGATTGAGCGATCGAAAGACAGGGGTAGCCGTGCAGCAAGACCATGGTCGTGAGTAAAGCTGCCACGAACTGAACGAACCTCAAGGAAGGTCCGTTTCGTCTCGAAGCTCGACGTTGCAGAGATCGAATGAGTGACGGTCCCGGGAGTGAAACGGGGAAGCGTCCAATGACGCTAGTTCGCGCGCTAACCATCGTCGGCGAATTCAATGATTTCTCCATGTCCATAACCTAACTGCCACGTTCTTGATGCGACAGAGAGCGGCCAGCGATGCCCGTGTTGAATGAGCCGTTTCGAACGTGTAGACGACGAGTTTCACAGTGCAAGAGGGGGATGGAAATCGTTCCCTATGAAAGTGGCCTTGCAACGATCCAAGAGAAAGTGCGATAGCCCTTGTTCAAGCAGTTCATCGGCCTGATTCCAAGAATATGAAAAGGTTAGGCCCTCGAGATACATGGAGATTCGATCAATGAATAAGACGGCAAAGCACATTGCGTTTGGTGCCGCCGCTCTCGCCATGGTGATGTTTGCCGATTTGTCGAAGGCAACCGCCGACACGGTCGTAGAGCCTTCGCCAGCAGGGCAAATCACCAGTGCCCTGAACCCGGCCAATTGGAAAATGCCCAAGTTCAAGATGCCAAGCTTCAAAGCATTGCTTCCGAGCAACGACGAGCAGACGCGCATCAAAAAGAAGAAGGATGGCTTGTTCGACGAAGTTGGCAAGTCTGCCTCCAATAGTTGGGGCAAGACCAAGCAAGCGTTGAACCCTCAAAACCTGAATCCAGCGAAGTTCTTCCCTGCGTCGGCGCGAACGCCTTCGACCAAGGAAGTGAAGGAAGAAAGCAAGCCTGGTTTCTTTCGTTCTCTCTTTAGCGCGCCGCCCAAAGATGAGTCGGATGCGACCGTGACCGATTTCCTTCGTCAATCACGTCCATCGCCATAGCTTGGTCCCATCGCGGGCAAAGTCATTTGAACAACGCACGACGGCAGTCCTTCACGGGACTGCCGTTGTTCGTATGCACGCATGTGGGACGCATGTGCGACCGCGGTTTCCATCGCAGCGACTGCAGCGGTGCTAGGCCATTGGGCTCCAGCCTTCGCGGTATTGCCGTTGAATCAACGGCTGCAAGTCGGGTCGCCCCTTCACGGACATCGTTTGAGAGTCCCAGGTAAGTTTGGTGTCAGGTTGTCGTTGAGCCAATACGCCTAACAGGATCATCTCGGTCATCGGCCCCGCCAGCGAGAAGTTCGACTCGCCTTGGTCAATCGTGCCGACGACGGCGTCAAACCATTCCTTGTAATTGTCCTGCCCATCAGCGCGAGGAAGGGTTTCATCAGGCCAATCGAAGTGATCAATCTTGCTGGAGGTCTTTAAGACCCAATTGTTCCTCGAGCGATTGAAAAACAGCTTCCCCTCTTCACCAACAATCACGCTTCCGAACTTCGAAAAATCCATTCCATCCAAGACGTCTTCGCTGGGGTGATTGTAAGCGTCTCCGTTTTTGATGAGTTGCCACGAATCGCGATCAAAGTTTGCGTCGACGTAGCCGTCGTACCAGTGGAACTTGAATCCGTCCTTGGCGGCGTACTGGCTGGGCCCGAAGTCCCAAGTAATCTCCGAATTGATGGGAGGCGAAAGTTCGGTCGCACCCACCTGCTTTGCTTGGACAGAATCAGGTACCAAG
>JBPCVD010000552.1:0-2702 GCA_051010815.1 Rubripirellula sp. | reverse complement strand
TCAGCTCCCCCATCCCCGGTTGCGACAATTGACTCCGCCGAATCGCCAGTGATGGTGATGACGTCCGGACCTTCGCCGCCAGTCAAAGCGACTTCACCGCCAGGCACGTCCGCCTCGGATCGGAGCACGTCTCGTCCGTCGTCCCCGGAGGCAAAAATCGATGCGATTTCACTTTCGAATACCCAAATGTCATCCCCACCGAGACCGTATCCCTCGAAAAACTCAATGTCGGCGGTGATGATGAATTCGTCGATTCCCTCATCAGCCAACGGGGTCGCAACGAGAGCGTTGGGAATGAAGAAGCCGTCTCCCAACGGATTGATTCCCGCAACGATCACAGCATTGATCGGTTCGTCGCGTTGAACGGGTGCAGTCTCTTCACGGTTGTCCGGATCACGAATTCCAGGCTCACCAAAGAAGACGACTTCGGCTCCTCCGTTGTCACCGAAGTCGCGAATGAGCCATTCGTTGTCGAGGCCGTTGCGAAAGACTAGCGTATCGCGCGTCCAAAAGACTTCGTCTTGCACTTCGGCCGTTGTGTTACGTTCGATGACATCCGACAATCGCGTCGCTTTGATCTCTGCGACGAGATCAGCATCCGCAATCGCGTTTTCGAAATAGAAGCGATCGCCATCGCGAAGTCGAGTGAACTGATCGACCAAGATCGCATAACTCGTCTCACCGGTCATCGTTCCCGGAACATGGTCTTCGGAGATCAATGCGATCCAAGGATCGGCGTTGTCGGGCGTTCCGTAAACCATTTCAAAGAGATCTGCGAGGGCCTCATTGGACGTCATCTCATCAAAGCTGCTCAATCGGTCCAGGCCGACGGATTCCCGTAGCGTGTTGTAGTCGGGAAGGCCTTGATCGCGTCCACGCTGGATATTGATAGCCGCAAGATCGAAACCTGGTCCGTCGTTAAGGAAGTTGCGAACGCCGTCGACGATCAAGGCATCCACTTCTTGCATGGTTTGCAGAGTCAGACCTTCTAGAATTCCGTCGATGCCCATGGCACTGACAAGGTCGGGTCGGAAGAATGCTTCAGCTAGAGGGATCGCGTCTCCACCGGGGATCAGGAGTTCATCCGTCAGCGTGGTGTGACCAATACGATAAGCGGCAGCAGCGAATTCGTCCGAGATCTGTGGGTCAATGTTGGAGTCGTATCCGCTGTAGGTCGGGATCGCATTGAAACCGAGCGTGCTGGGCAAGAATTCGTTGTAGGTAATGTTCTGAATCAAACCCGATACGATCTGACGGGCTCGTTGATAGATCTCCTCGTCAACCGCGGGATCTGACAAGTCTTGATCCGCGTAATCGGTAGTCGCCAGTTCTTCGGCGATTCGGTTGTGCTCGCGAACCCAAAGTGTTTGCATGGAAGTGAGTCCAATGTTCTCGTTCGATCGGACATCGCCCGCAATGAAGAATTGTGGAACAGGTGCGGGTTCGTTGATCAAACCATCGGAATTTTCGGGCAGGAGTTCTCCGACATCTGTGGTCTGTGACTTGAGTTTCCCCCCTTCCAAAGTGCGTAGCGCCAAGGCATGGGACTCCTCACTTCCATAGACGACGCTGGCGTCGATGAATGCCGTGACGTGGTTGACGTATTCACGCGGCGTCGTGATACCGGTTTCGGGATCGAAGGGTGAACGGTTGAAGGGAAAGTTTTCATCGATGTCGAGGGATTCGACGGGAGTCAGTTCTTCAAATGGGGCGACATCGAAGACACGCGCGATGTCGTGGTCCAGGAACTGCCCCCACTGAAACCACATCGATGTGATGAAGCGATCGTTCTCGATCGATCCCTCTTGCGCGGATATCAAGTTGCTGATGTCGCGTGCGTTCCATTCGTCTGTGCGGGCCGGCGCACTGATCCCATCCTCGAAAGCAGCTGGAGAAAGCCGAAGGAATTGTTCTCCGACGGTACCCCATTCCGGGTTTTCAACGTTGTTGCCCACTCCGTCGATCGGCGCAAAACCGTCAACGGCCAGCAATTGGCGGGACTCAAGAAGTTGGTGAGCAAGACGAGCACGGCGGTTTCGGTGATTCATGATCGTTCCATGGAACGGGCAATGGTTGTCGCGTGATTGCCCGAATTTGAGAGAAGAAGTGATGAGAAGAACGCATGCGAGCGCACACGCCTCAATTGAAAGGGGTGCAGTCGTGGACAGAATGCCACGCGCGGCGGCAGGTATTTACCGAATTTCGCGAGAGAAATATGGATGCGACTCACGCAGCGCGAATCAGGTACCGCTGCGGCGATGACCCCCAACACCCGCCGGAGGGTTCTTGTTGCGGATCAGCGAAGGGCTGTCCCCGTTTCGCGCATGGAGGCATCCGAACGACTGAATCACGCGACGCTATAGAGACCCTCAAGGGGTATTCTGGTTGCCGGTCACGGATGACCAGGTGAGAAACCGACTCGTCGCGTCCACCGGAAGTTGCTCTTTTCCGGTAGGCGACCCGAGCGATCGATAGCCATCAGAGAGGGAGGGCTTATCAGAAAAGAGTGGAAGCGCGAGCTGCGTCAGGACGCGAACACCGGGACGATATTACGTTGCAATTCACACACTCGCCATTTATACAAAACTTGAACGTTTGGGTTTGACGAGGTCTATGAGTAAGCGGGTCAGCCAGCGAGTAATAACATGCCCGAATTTGATTGCGCGACGTTAGGTATTTCCGATGGCACTTTGCAATTGCCT
>JBPCVD010000551.1:0-7838 GCA_051010815.1 Rubripirellula sp. | reverse complement strand
CAACTCGTGCCGACGTTCATCTTTGATGTGAGTTATGAGAACGGTCACATGATGGTGGGGATCACGAACCAGCCGACCCAGGAAGTGTTTGCTGACTCACCGACGGAATGGTCTTATCGAGGTGTCGAAGCGACGTTGGAGTTCCACCTTCGATCAAAGGGACAAGCTTACGCGCTCACGCTTCATCAAAACGGCGCCGCAAAGCGAGCCAAACGAATCCGCGACTGACCGCCGTGAAGGATGGCGTCTCCCCAAATCCGTAACCAATAGGGCGAGCAGCGTTTCATCGACTCGGTCGGAACCGCAGAAACGCCACCGTCCATCCTGGAATGGCGTCGCGTGCTGATCCTTGACACGCAAGAAAATCTGACCGCCTCCGACCGCTCACCCTGCCGGACGCTCACTCAGCATAATTCTCCCTTGCGTCTTCGACAGATCACTCTTTCTTTCTCGCCGCTTTCTTTTCTGCTCGTCGCTGCTCGCGAATTCGCGCTCGTTGGATCTCCTGTGCCGTCAACTCTTGCTTCTTGGACAACTCTTGCTTCTTGGGACTCGCCGGCGAATCCTTTGAAACATCTTTCCGCTTGACACCGCCGGTGATCGGATCTGCCATCCCCTTGATCCACTCGTCATATGCATCGCCAAGTTCCTTCACCTTCCCTGCGTTGGAGTTCGCCAGATTCTTCGTCTCGGAGGGATCATCGGCGAGATTGACGAGTTCCAACTTGCCCTTGGTCCAGTGCAACTTCCAGTCGCCGCGACGAACGGCCCACTCATCATCGGGCCCCTTGCTCCAAAACAGGGTGTCGTGGTGCTCGTTCGAATCGCCTGTCAGCAACGGCAAGAAGCTCTTACCCGCGAAGTCGTTTTCTGCCGGCACTCCACCCAACGCATCGAGTGCGGTCGGCAAAATGTCGAACGAAATGATGGGTGTATCGACGGTTCGTCCACCTTCGAACCTATCGGGCCATGAAACGATGAAGGGCGTGCGGATCCCGCCTTCGTCGAGCATTTGTTTGAAACCACGCAACGGCGTATTGTCCGCGCTCATCGCTTTCGAACCTCCGTTGTCCGTTAGAAAGAACAGCAACGTGTTGTCGAACAGATCCTCGCGTTTCAACTTCCCAACCACCTCACCAACTCCGTCATCCAGATGCTTCAGCATTGCCATCAAGATCGCGCGTTCCTTGCTGAGCCCGGGAAACTTGGCTTGATACGCCTTGATATCCGACTCCGGTGCTTCAGCCGGCGCATGCACGGCGTTGTAGGCCAGGTACAAGAAGAACGGGCTCTTCTTGTTGCGATCAATGAAACTGACCGCTTCTTCCGTAAGCCGGTTCGTCAAATATCCTTCATCATTGATGCGATCTTTGTTCCGGTATATCGCTCCGGAAAACTTCCCGTCGCTGTCGCTACGTAGATCGAAGTAGCTATGCCCACCTCGACCCATGAACTTGTAGCATTCGTCAAAACCGCGACTCATTGCATGCCACTTCAGTTCCGGATAGTCGTCATCCAGCCCAAGGTGCCACTTACCGATCGCGGTCGAAACGTATTCATCCGGTAGGTAACCCGGGAAAATCTTCTTTTGGGGATCGAAGCCGCGACCGCCATCCCCTGCCGTATAGACACCGACACTCTGCGAATAACCGCCGATCATGATGCCGGCGCGAGTTGGCGAGCAAACGTGCCCACTGGTGTAGCCTTGCGAGAACACGACACCATCCGCCGCTAACGCATCCATGTTCGGCGTGGAGACTTCTTCAGCGTGGCGTGGATTCAAGCTGATGTCGGCATAGCCTTGGTCATCGGTCAGGATGACCACAATATTTGGCTGGGCTGCGATCACGATCGACGTGCCGGCAAGCGTCATGATCGCCGAAAACAACACCAGAAGCAGCTTCTTCATACAGACATCTTTCACAGGTACGAAAACGTTCGATGTTGAAAGGATTGTTGGGGTCCCTTCGTTTTGATTCAATTTGATTTGCATAGCGTCCCAATGGTGTGCTTGTAAAATCTTGAAAGCAGGCATGTTTTTCAGTCGATCAGCGAGCCACAGTCCGTTGCGGTCGAGGCTTGCCGTCCGTTGCGGTCGAGGCTTGCCGTCCGAGCACGGCCTCATGGGATCACCCCAACTCGGGTGACCAGATCACCGGCTCAACGGGCACGTTGTTGCCCGCGACTCTCGGACCCGGAACCGCTTGACTCGGTGTAAGGCCGGTGCTTTGGCACCGGCTTGTAGTTGCCTTTGCCCTTTTCCCATCGAAAGGTATCTCCCTCCACCACAAGATCCTTTCTCACGTTCAGCTTCTGCTCGTGGGCGGCAAACTCTTGCGGAGCGAACCTGCTCATCTCCACCTTCCGGTCGGCATGACGCTTATCGGAGGCAAGGTTGTTCCATTCATTCGGGTCGTTGCGAAGGTCGTAGAGTTCCTCCCCATCTTCGCCATACCGGATGTATCGCCAATCGCGATTGATGATGGCGTATTCACCCGGGTTCATGTAAGGCAAGAAGACGTTGCGATCTTTCGCCGCCGAAGGATCGTTCAACGTCGATGCGAGCGACTCGCCTTCGAGAGGTTGATGCGGCTTTGGCAAACCACACATCTCGACGAGCGTTGGATACATGTCAATCAAACTAGCGGTCACATCCGTTGTTGCTCCCACTTCCACACCGGGCCCCGCCCAGATGAACGGAACATTCGAGGTGCGTTCCCATAGCGTGTGTTTTCCCCAGTCGCCTTTCTCACCATGGTGATATCCGTGGTCACTCCAAAACACGACGATGGTATTGTCGCCATAGGGGCTGGCTTCCAGCGCGTCGAGCACGCGTCCCATCATTGCATCCGCGTAACTTATGCAGGCGAGGTAACCGTGGATGGCGTCATCCACCGCGTCCAGCTTGACGAGATTGTCGTGATGCTGACGCTTGCGATTCTCCTTCTGCTTGCGAATCTTCGGTGGAAGATCCTCCAGATCGTCTTCTTGGTAAGGAGGCAATTCGATCTCTGCCGGATCATAGAGGTCGAAGTACTTCTGTGGACAATAGTTCGGAAAATGAGGTGCATAGATACCGCACGCGAGAAAGAACGGTTGATCGTGTTTTTTCTTCAATTGATCAACGGCCCAGTTGATCCGAATCGTATCAGCCATCTCTTCTTCTCGGTCATTGGGAATCGCTCCCCATTCCAAAAAGAGTCCGGCCTTAAACCTCTTGCCTTGGTTGTAGACACTTGCAGGGAATGGGGAGGGCACCGGAGTTTCGCGACTCCAGGACGCCATCGGCCAACCCGACTCTCGCTGAAGCTGGTTGCGGAGAAAGAACTCGCTCCATCCCCGCTGGTCGATCGCACCCTCCGGGTGATGAAACAGCTTGCCTGCGCCAAGCGTCGTGTAACCACCCTTGGAGAAGCTCATTTGAAGTGCTTCGATTTCCGGGTGCGACACAAAGTAATTCGGCGATTGGTAACAACCGGTGGTCGACGCGAACTGCCCGGAGAAGATTGCCGCTCGACTCGGCGCACAAAACACGCCTGCCGTGTGTGCATTCGTAAAGTTGACACCACGCGCCGCCAATCGATCAAGATTCGGCGTGATGGCGTGGGGCGTCGTTCCCAGGCATCCGATCCAGTCGTTCATATCGTCAACGGCAAGGAACAACACGTTGGGCTTTGAGTCGGCCGCATTCAGAGGTCCGATGCAGAGCGAGAGAACGACGATCAGGCCGAAGGAGACAGATCTGCGATTGGTATTCATGAATGCTACTCTTTGATGTCAAAAGACAATTCGCGACGGGAGTTCCGAACGGAAACTGATGTCGGTGGGGAGTTGGGCAGGGTGGCGTCAGCAGTTTGCGTTCCGCAACGTGGGATCAGACTTCCAGCGATTCAATGCGTCTCTGACTGGTAAATAGCCCAGACCGAGCGGAGGTTACGGCAAACGAACGGTTATCGAAGGAAAGGTTGGCAAATTCTTTTTCCAGGCGACCGCTGCAGACTCGGCGGCTAATCTGAAATACCGCTGTGACTCTTGGCGAGATGACAAATGCACAGGAGCCAGGGCGGCAGCATAACCGACGGTGCGAGGCTCTTCCGCGACTGAGCCTGGGCCGCGAATTCGCGTTTCGAATCGGTTTTCATTCAACGGGTTCCAATTCCCAGATCCTCACATTGTCGACCAAGAACTCACGTTATGTACAGTCAAGCCCTAGCTCGATCGATAGTGATCGACCCCACGAGGAAGCCACAAGCTTCCCATCTACATTCACTTCCAGCAGACTTACGTAATGGACTTTCACTGCGATCAAAGCTGTCCTCGTAAACAAGTCGACCTTTCTTGCAACTCGGGGGTGCCCCGAAACAGAGGACAGTGCTGAACAGATGCAACAGAAAAACGAAGGCGATTCAGTTCATCATGATCAGTGTTTCGTCTCAGAGGATAATCTGGCGGCCCATCGAGCAACGCCTGCAGAGTTAGTTCGGCCGGCCTCCATCGCAGTCTGGCTTTACCTCGGCCACGTGCAGATGAACCATCGCTAGTCAGACTTGCTGTTTAGGATTTCCTGGTCTGGCTTTGACAACTTCGTGATTTGCATCACGACCGTCGATCCATCACGTTTTTGAAACTTGACGTAGCCTTGCTTTACCGCGACCGCCGTCGCCTCCAAAGTGTGTTTGCCGGTCGCATCCGTCCAGATTCGGTATTGCTCCGGCTTCGGCTGATCGGTTTGTTCCGCTTGAGAATCCTCGGGATCAGAAACACCGGGCAATCGATTTCCCAGACTAAACAGACTCAGTCTCTTGCTGGAGCCACGCATCGCTTCGGGCAAAACGGCTGCAAGGACTCCGTACTGGGGAACGCAGACAAAACGCTCGTCGATCTCCATGCCAAGGGAAAGCGTTTCTTCATTCAGGTCACCCATGAATCGAAACGCGCGATACGCCTTGGCTTCCGAAACCGAGGACAACTGCCAGGTGAAATTGTCCACATGCTTGACATTCGGATCCAACGAAGTCGTTGGGCCTGTTCTGGGTGCGTTCGGATCCGACATCTGTATCTCCGCGAGCGACAGAAAGTAGTCATCGTGCATCGTCGGAATGCAGAGACTCGCCTCATGCAACAGACCAAGATCGTCCGCCAGCACTGAATCAGCGGAGTAGATCCGCTTTCCGGTCGGCCCAGCGAATCCGTAAGCGGCACCCTCGGTGAAATAGTCGTGGGTCCATTGCCGACGCCCTTGTCGAATCACATGAACCTGCGGCTTCCGCGAATTGTTAAGCCACAGAGTGATGACGTTTCCTGTCTCGTTCATTCTCAATTCGAAGTTGCCACTGGTGGGCATCGCATCCAGGAAAGAAGGAACGTTCCTCCCGCGTTGTCCTCTTGCCGTCTCAAGCGGAATGCGAGAGGTCTTACCAGTCTTGTGATCGATCAGAACACACGACAGCGTCTTCGCGCCCGATGGCTGAATCACCGCCGCAATTGGCCCATTGGATTGTGATCCCCAATCAGCGTTGCGAACGATCGGTCCATCACGAAGCGGTTTGGTTCCGAGTGGTTTCAGGTCAGGTAACTGGTACGTCGTCATCGATCGATCGGTCCGGTTGAACGTCACGACCGACGTTAGCCCGGCAACCAGAAAATCGACCTTTGTATCGTTGACACTCGCAACCTGCTCCTTCGTTTCCAAATCAATCACGACGATGTCTTCGCCTAACGTGCGCACCACCAAGTAGCGACCTCCGCCCGCGGGGACGCATCGAAGGATCGGACGATCAAATTTGAACACCTTCACCGCAGCCAGCCCTTCATCGACCGTTTCCTCAGGAACGTCCTCCGGTTTCAACGAAGATGACTTCCCCTTCATCGCGTTCTCGATATCACTCGAACTGACGATCAAGGGGCGGCTAAACCGATACTGCTTCTGCCGTGTCTGCCGATCGATTCCTTTCAGGAGACGCCACTGAAAGACGTACTGGTCTCCCTGCCCGGCCAAATCCTTCAGATCGACGTGAACCGCATGTCGCCGAAAATTCACCTCGGGAGCGTCCATTACAGCGCTGTAACGCAACATTTTCAAATCGGCGATCGAAGTCCAGCTTCCATCAACGAAACTCGTGGCAATCTGTTGGTCGATGGGAAAACGAGCCCCCAGCAATTCGGGGGTGCTTGAGTGATGAGAATCCCTCATACCAGTCAAATTCACGGCGAAGCGAAACGTCTGCTCTTCTGGCTTCTTCGACATCACGATGTCCGACATCGCCAAAGGTAGCAGCTCGACCAACTTCCAAGCCGGAATCGCGAAGCCAATCGACGACTCACGTATCTTTGCAACGGAGATGCCCACCAGCCGCCCTTCCTTGTCGACCACCGGCCCGCCAGAGTTTCCCGGGTCAATTCCACCCGATGTTTGAAGCATCTCTGGCATCCCGCTCGCCCCTAGCCGAACGCTGGTGACACCGGTTTCAGCGACCGTTAAATTCGGGTTTCGATCCCCCATGCTCAACATTTCGCCGAAAGGAAATCCTGCGGCATACACCCGCTGTGTTTCCATCGGCACAACATCTGACTGGGCTGCCAGCTTGGGGACATTCTTGAGTTCATAGACCTTCAACAACGCGAGGTCATCAACTTGCGAGAAACTAAAAATCTCGCCGCTCAGTGTCCGTTCATTCGCCTGCCCACTGTTGAAGACGCATTGAACGAAGGGAATGGTTCCCGGCAACACATGCGGTTCGATCACATGTGCGTTCGTGGCGACGAGCGTATGCTTGTCATCGGACACGACCACAAAGCCGCTGCCTGTACTCGCCTTGTCGCCACGGCCCGACTTGATCAGGACCGTCGCGTCCTTGATCTGCTTGAGCACCATCGGATCGACTTGCGCCGACAGCGGAGATACGACCACAAGCAGAAGGCACGCCCCCAGCAATGCACGAAGGGGAAGTGCGGAAAATCGCAAGATGTATTGCATCACTTTGATTGTGAGTCTCCGAAGTATCCGGCGCCCGATAAAGACACGATTGTAATGTGGTCGTTCAACCGAATCAAAGAAGCGACTTGCGCGTTCGCTGAGCATGGGAATCACACGTTTGAGCTCGAGGAAAACTACGGAAACTCGCTTTCACGCCACCTGTCTTCACCTGCTGGGAATCGATCACGAGCCCCACCGCCATCAAGGTCGAGATTTTCGTCTCACGGACGTTCACGGTCACGTTGTGAACGACATCCTGTCACAGGGATCGCGTAGCAACTTAATGGTCGATCGTTTCCTAACAGCAAAGCGATATCATAGACGTCGATCGGAACCATCCTTCACTTCAAAGCCGGCTCAAAGACGATGACGGACAACATCACACCTAGACGCAACTTTCTGAAGCGTTCGTTCGCCCTTGGGACAGCGTTGTCTTTGGCATCGCTTTCGCAGTGTGTAAAGGGGGCCACGACCACCACCACGCAGCCTGAACCAGACGGGTTCTTCACGCTTGGTCAGAGAGACGGCCATTGGTGGTTGATCACGCCCAGTGGCAAGCCATTCTTCACGATCGGGCTCAACCACATCGATCCGGCAAGCCTACGGTACCCTGAAAACATTGAGATTTGGCGAGAGAAATACGGTGGTAGCACCCTGCGATGGATCAAGGAATCGGTTGCTCCTAATCTCAAAACGTGGGGATTCAATTCCGTTGGCTGGGTGCAAGAAGTGACGGTCCGCAAGTGGCAGCATTCCCGACCCTTCACCGTCGACGAATATCGCGCGCTCGACATGCCCTACTGCCACCTGCTTCCCTTCACCGAGTCTCATCAGTGGGAAAAACACACGGTTCACTACGACT
>JBPCVD010000550.1:0-5173 GCA_051010815.1 Rubripirellula sp. | reverse complement strand
CCACAGGGGTCGGATCGAGTCGGAGCCAATATTGACGCGATTCGGGTTGACCGTAAATGTTTCGGTTTTGATTCAACTGATCACGCTCGATCAATGCCTCGACCCAAGCGTGTGCATGAAGTTGTCGGGCCACATAATGATCGCCCAGTTCATTGAACTCGTCAGTGTTGTAGCCCAGGACCATGCGGGCTGGAATTCCCTGACTTCGCAGCATCATGACAAGTGCCGAAGCGTAGAACTGGCAGTGCCCCCGTTTGTCGACGGTGAGGAATTGTTCGATGGGATCGAGACCGGGCACTTGCTCGGCGTTCAAATCGAGCGTGTAGCTGAATTCCCCTGAGGTCGACAGATATCGCTCCAAGGCCTTTGCGATCATGTAGTCGTTTCGGCGATAACCCTGAGAGTCCATCACGTAATTATCGCTGATCCTGCGGGCCGCCGGGATCGCATCGATGTCGTAGACTTTCAACGCATCGATGTACGACTCCAATTCGCGTTCCTGATTTTTTTTCCCTCGGTCGTCATATGCGGAATCGGCGCGTTCCTCGCCGCTACTGTCTTCCGGCGCCAGAGCGGCTTCGCCTTCGGCAAAGCGCGCCAAGAGTTCACTCTGAACTCCATTGTGAAACGCGTGGGTGCCGAACTCATAGTTAGTTCGAGGGTAGGCGCCCCAATCCTCTTCAAACCTTCGCCCGATCGTCCAGCGATCGACCTTGTGAATGACTTCTCGGTTGTTGCGTGTCTGGTGATATGGCGCCACGATAAAAAGTGAATTGGCATTCATCGATTCGCAAATCACGCTGAAATTCGTGACGTCGTAGAAATTGCTGTCGGTGTTGCGTTTCGGGAAATACTCGCGAGGTAGCTTTTGAGCACCGCTGACGGAGCCGAGGGGCAACGCAACCCAGCTGGACGTCGTCTCTCCACCTAGCGTCCGAGGCGTGTAGCGTTCCAAAACGATTCCGCGCAGGTACATGTTCCCGAGGACCTTGTAAGGCTCCCCAGTGGCGCGGTCGGTGACATAGATCCGCAATGCAATGGCCGTGTTTTGCAGCATCGATCCAAGCTGCTTCAGCTGCACCGTTGGGCTGAACCCGACCAAGGCATTTCCTTTGTTCGACACGCGCGAAGCGTCGGTTGTACGCGGTAACGCATAAAAGAAAATGAAGCCGACAAGTAGCACTGCCGGCGACAAGCTCAAAAGTGCGACTCGCGGTAGGCGGAGTGCGGTCGACGCCAGCGACATCGCCGAATCGGGAGCCGATACTGAAATCGTCGATCGCCGAGCCGAACGTCGCGGTGAAGTCGAGTCATTATCCGCAAACCCCTCGACCGTTTCCAGTCCTTCCGATGCCGAGACGGCAGCCAGCAGACACAATGCCCACGCGCCGACGATGCCGATTGGAATCAGCAACAGACCATAAGTGATCGCATTGTTGAAAACGGCTGCCACGATAAGTTCGAGCAGACAAAACACGCCCAGCTGTTCAAAGATTCGACGCGTCTTGCGCTGCATCATTAAAATCGCTTGAACGAAAACGAGAAGCTGTGCGACCGCGACCATCTGGTGGTTTCCGGGCGCATCAAGGTCCGCAAAGTCGCTGACACAGTACAACGCAGCGACCGCCATGGCTGCGTACGCGGCGATGGGAGGCAGCGCGAAGAGTTGCAGCCAATCAACGAAGACAAAGCCAACGATCGCAAAGAAGACGGCGATGATCGGAATCGATTGCGTGTCACTTGACGCGGATAGAACGAGGCCACCGAGCGCGGTCAGCGTGGCGAAGTAAAGCTTCAAACGCCAATACACTCGCTGCGGGTCTCTCGACTTATCGGGTTGATTGGACTTCATGATTTAGCTTGCCTCCGCTGGCGTCAACGCTGAGCTCGCTGAGGTTTTCTTCTCTGCTGTTGTTGAAGCTGCGGGATCAGTCCCGTTGTTGCCTCGGTTGCTTCGAACAATCCAGCGATCGAGTTCTCGGCCGCTCACATTGATCCAGCGAAACGTTCCGCGACGGATCCAAGGTGCTAACGTTCGCGCAAGTCCACTATCCGCCTGTTTTGCTTCCTCGAGAGATCGCGTACTGACGACAATCATGTCCTGCGTGTGGCCGACAACGTGAATTGCTTCGCTGACCGCTTTGGTCAGGTCAGTTTGATCTGTCGAGACGATGTCAGCCAAAACCTCCAGCATTCGCCGCTTCCCTTCCGTCGATCCGCCTCCAATGACCGCTTTGGTGTCGGAGCCAGCCACCGACAGCACGACACGATTGGAGGGGGAGCCGACCAAATGCACCAGAAAGGTTGCCGTCAGACTGATCGCGGTTTCGACGTGCGTGTTGTCCTGGTCTTCGTTCTGGTGCGCGTCAATCAGAACGCATGTATCGAAACGACGCTGTTGCTCGAACTGACGAACGGCCGGTTCACCAAGCCGCGCGGTGGTTCGCCAATGAATCCATTTTGGGCTGTCGCCGGTCTGCCACTCACGAAGACCAAAAAAGTCGCCCTCCACCGGGCCACTCCGCCGCGCGGTCGTCGATTCGCCGCCACTACGACTGGTCAAATGCTGCCGCCAGCGACTGCGTAGCAACAGCAGTTCAGGGAAGACATGTAGCTCGTCGCGATGATCGGTGATCTGACGCGAACTGAATAGTGCGAACGGGAAGGTGGTCATCAACCCGATCGGCCCGAGATTGTACCGACCACGACGAGTGATCAGGCAATCGTAGTGTGGCACAACCGTTTGCTTCGCAGAAATCACCCCGACGCCGCAGACAGCCAGGGCTTGGTCGTTGCCGTCGACGGATTCGATGCGATCCTCGATTCGGATCATCCACACCGGCATGAATTGACTGTAGTTGCGTAGGCGGTATCGGACGCGAAACGGTTTCCCGGCAAAGGCCTCGCTGGGCATCCGACGCTTGACACTGATCGCTTCGACCGACCGACGTGACCATCGCCATTGCATGATCAGGGCGCCGACGAGAAGTCCCGCCAGGACCAACAGAAGGTTGAACCCTCGCAATGCACCACCCAGCATTGCAAATGAACCGACGAATAGAAAATGGAATCCGAGCCGAGTCAAGCGATGCTTGCGTCGAGGTTCGTTCGGATGCGCGTTGGACACACGGACTCCTTCATTGACCGATAATCCGGTTCGCCTCGCAAATTCGTTGGATGGCGAACAGGGCTCCCGAATTCTGCCCTTGTCTCTCAGACAGGAACAGGAATTTGTTGCAGCAGGTCTGCAACTTGTGTTTCCACTTCGACGCGACTCGCACCCTGGAAAATCCCCTCCGGCAATACACGGTGGGATAGACACGGAACCGCAAGCAGTTTGACATCATCTGGCGTCACGTAATCACGCGTCTCGGTGACGGCCCTGGCTTGGCAACCCCGGTAGAAACTCAGGGCACCACGCGTGCTGACACCGACCTGGAATCCATCATGTTGACGCGTTGCTTCGATGATATCGAGCAAGTAGTCAACCAAGGTCTCCTCGAATTTTACATCGCGAACCGCTTTTTGTGCGGTCATCAAATCGTCTACCGAAACAACAGGCGTCAACTCATCCACCGGTTCACCCAGGCGGTGCGTCAGCATCACTTGCTGTTCAATTCTTCGTTCGGGGTAGCCGATTGACGTGCGCAGAAGAAACCGGTCGAGTTGACTCTCGGGAAGCGAGTAGGTTCCCTCAAATTCAAACGGGTTTTGTGTCGCCACGACGATGAACGGCTTGGGCAAGTCGTGCGTCGTTCCATCGATCGAAACACGCCCTTCACTCATCGCCTCCAGCAACGCGGACTGCGTACGCGGCGGAGCGCGGTTGATTTCATCCGCAAGAACGACGTTGGCGAAGATTGGGCCGGGGCTGAATTCGAATTCCCGAATGTCACTCCGGTAAATCACACTTCCGGTGATATCACTGGGCAACAAGTCGGGCGTGAATTGGAGTCTCGCAAAGCTGCCGTCGATGCTTTGGGCGAGCGCTTTGGCGGCCAGAGTCTTGCCGACTCCTGGAACGTCCTCTAGCAACACGTGTTCACCGGCCAGCAGCGACGTGACCAACAGCTGGACGACGTCTGGTTTTCCCAGAACGACCCGTTCAATGTTCTCTCGCAGCAAACGTGAGGTTTCAAACGCATCCTGCGACATGAGCAGCAGATTCCGATTAGCGAAAAGTGGATCGACAGACGAGTTGGCAAGCGATTCGTTGAAATGACTTCCGCCGCGTCCCTCGACGCAAATCATTTCGACCCATCTTATCCTGACTTGGGCTCCCCTTCTAGCGGGGGGATTGGAGTGGTCTCCCACGGCCAGAATGCATGGTTACCGAATCGCTTCGGATCACTGAACAGATGATAGCAGCCCTGGACAGTCCCTGCCGTGCTGAGGCCGCGGGCTGGGTGTGCTTGCAGGCCAACGGCTGTGACAGGGCCCAACGCGGGCCGTTAGCGAGTCCACGCAAGCCACCGACGCATGGCGGCGGCGACGGTTGGGGTCAAACGTGTTCGATTGAATTTGTCGCCGAGTTTCCGAATCGCATCGGCTTGAGTTGGATAGGGGTGAATCGTTGAACCGATCTTTTTCAGCCCGATTCCGTTCTTGATGGCGAGTGTGAGTTCTCCGATGAGGTCGCCCGCGTTTTCCGCCACGACGGTCGCACCCAGAATCGTGTCTTTGCCTTCGGCGACGTGGACTCGAACGAATCCTTCCGTCGCGTCTTCCAGAATCGCACGGTCGACCTCCGAAAGCTGCACTTCGTACGTGTCGATCTCAATCCCACGCTCTTCTGCTTCCGAGGCGTACAGCCCGACGTGAGCGATCTCGGGTGACGTGTAGGTAGCCCAAGGCACGACAAGACTGCTGGCTTTACCCCGTCCCATGAACAGTGCATTTTGGATGACGAGCCGGGCCATGAAGTCGGCTGCATGGGTGAACTTGTACTTCGAGGCGACATCACCGGCCGCGTAAACGATGGGGTTTGTGGTTTGAAGGCGATCGTTGACGGAGATTCCACGTCGACTATCGAAATCAACGCCTGCCGCTTCCAACCCCATATCGTTCACGTTGGGTGTTCGTCCGATGCCGGCCAGCACTGCGTCGCAATCGAGTTTCTCGCGTTTGCCCTCTCGCTCAATCGTGACCGTCTTTTGGTCCCCGTCTTGCTCAA
>JBPCVD010000549.1:0-8133 GCA_051010815.1 Rubripirellula sp. | reverse complement strand
GCCGCCGATTGCCCACTTGCAATTCGGGTGCTGGAAACGATCGACCGATGGCTCGTCGAGTTTGGCAGCGCCGAACGATCGATCGCAAGTTGGAGTGTCGTTGTCGAAACGTGGCTCAAAGATCTTTATCATCCCGCTCACCACGTTGGATCGGAAACAGCGGCAGAGGAGGATGGCGACCGTCATGAAGACCTGGACAGCGATGATCCCACAAGTGTGCGGCAGAGGAGTGTGCGGCAGAGGATTGAAGTGAAAGTTGAAGCGAGCGTTGTTGCAGGGAAACGTACGAAATCGGCGGTGGATTCCGTATTGCGTTTGGTGCAGCGGTTCGCCGCTTTAAATGATCGCCTTGATTTGAAGATCGCGGGCGGAGCCGCCTTGGAAATGTTGGCCGGTCGATTGGCGGACGTTCGCGTTGCCGATACTGCCCGTCCCGAGGACGTCGAAATCTTAGGCTGGCTCGATTTGGCTCTGGACGATTCCGACGCGATGGTCGTGGTCGGTCTGAACCATCCTTTCGTGCCGGGAGCGGTCACGAGTGATCCTTTTCTTCCGGGGACTCTTCGCACGAAGCTGCGGATGGCAGACAACGACCGGCGTTACGCACGCGATGTGTATGCGATGCAGGTCATGCTGTCTTGCCGCAAAGACATGCGTTTCATTGTGGGGCGTACTGCAGCTGACCGCTCCCCGACCCCTCCGAGTCGATTGCTCGCTGCGACCGACACTGCCTTTGCGGCACGACGCGTGCGGCATCTGCTTGGTGGCCAACGGGAACGAGTCGACGTCGAGCACCAATGGGATGATGGTCCCGAGGGTGGCCTGCTTCCGATTCCGCCGCTGCCGGAGTTGGGCACATCGAATCGTGTCGCCACGATGAGCGTCACCGCGTTTCGTGACTACCTAGCGTGCCCCTACCGGTTTTACCTGCGGCACGTTCTGAAGTTAAAGCCTTTGGATGACTCGAATTCGGAGTTGGCGGCGAATCAGTTTGGCGATTTGATTCACGGGGCGTTGGAGACATTCGGTCAGTCGGAAGAACGCAACGAACCGGATCGAGCGACCATCGAAAATTTGCTGTTACAGCATCTTCATGACTATGTCGCGTTGCACTACGGCGATGCGATGTCTTCGGCGGTCACACTCCAAGTTGCTCAGGCGGAGCGACGACTCAAGGCGGTTGCCAAGCAACAAGCGGCGAGGGTTGCGGCCGGGTGGGAAATCTTTGCTTCCGAGGCCTCCGTTGGCGAGAAAGAGAAGGCGGGGATCATCGTCGATCAACAACAAATGAACCTTCGCGGTCGCTTCGATCGGATCGACTACCACAAGGCGACTGATCGGTGGGCCATTCTCGACTACAAGACGCATGGACATCTTCCGGAGAAAAAGCATCTCAAGAAAGTCGGCGATAAGGAGCAATGGATCGATCTGCAACTGCCCCTGTACCGCATGATGATTCCCTTCTTGCAAATCGATGGGAATCCAAAAGACGTCGAGTTGGGATATTTCAACATCAGCGAGAAGGATGACGAGACCAAAATCAATATCGCCCAGTTCAGTGAGCCGCAGATGGATCAGGCGAAGGAGCTGATTGAAGACTGCATTCGAGGGATTTGGGCGGAGGATTTTGAGCCCACTGCCGACCGCGTTCAATTCGACGACTACGGAATGATCTTGCAGTCCGGCGTAGCCAGTCGATTGTTGGATCAGACTGAGTCGCTACTTTCGGAGGAACCGGTATGAGCAAAGCCATTCCTGATTCCGATCAGCCGTCGCCTGAACAGACGGACTCGGACAGCCTGAAGACCGGCAACCCCTCGACTCGTCCGTCCGACAGCGTTGACCTTGATCCGGCACAACGGGTCGAGTTGATGGCGGATGAGGTGGCCGACCTCGTCCACTTTGTCGATTCGCCGACTCCTGACGCCGCGGAACTGAATCAGCAGTTGCATGAAGGTTCGGAAACTGCTGAGCAGGTCACTGAGAATTTCGCTGAGGAGGTCACCGAAGCTGAACCGGACGACGGACGTCATGATGATCTTGCCTTGGACAATGGCGCATCGGACGGGTTGTTGCTGCCAACACTCGTTCGCGCGTCTGCGGGGACTGGCAAGACCTACCGTTTGACCGCGCGGTTGATGCGGATTTTGTTGCAGGGTGCGCCCCCTGAATCGATATTGGCGACGACCTTCACCCGCAAGGCTGCTGGCGAGATTCTCGATCGAGTTCTTTTGACTCTTGCGCAGGCCGCGGACGAGCAGAACGATGCGGCGTTAGATGACCTGCGTCAGCAAGTAGGGATTCCATCGCTTCCGCGGAACGCGTGTTTACAGCTCTTTGACAAGCTGTTGAGAAATGTTCATCGACTGCGGATCTGCACGCTTGACAGTCTGTTCGCTCAGCTTGCGCGCTCCTTTCCGTTTGAGCTGGGCTTGCCACCCGCGTGGCGACTGACGGACGAGGTCGAGGAGATGTGGATGCGTGAACGGGCGGTTGATTCCGTGATCGCGATGCTTGATCCCAGCGAAATGATGGCTGTGTTGTCGATGTTGGGGAAGGGCGAAAATCGTCGCTCCATTGCTCGGGAGTTATTGCAAGTCGTTGATGCCGCGTACAGCAGTCAGCGGCAGTGCGGTTCAGAAGTGTGGAACAAGTTAACCGCACCGAAATTGCCGAGCGACGATCAGTTGACCCACGCTGTCTCCGCGATGCGTTCGGTCAAGCCGACCCAGAAGCGGCATCAAGATCGACTGCTCAAGTTGGCCGACCAAGTGGAGAATCGTGATTTCACTACCTTAGTGGACGATACTCTGGTGGCCAACATCGCCACCGCGCGGCGCACACATGGTGAAATCAAATACTATCGCGCCCCGTTTCCGGAAGGACTGGAGGATGCGTTTGATGTGCTCTATGCGGCGGTAAGAACGACCGTGTTGGGGTTGCTGCAAGCGCAAAACGAGGCAACCGGTACCGTGCTCGAAGCCTACGATCATCACGTCACCGAATTGAAACAGCTCGCTCGGGCGCTCGGGTTCGAAGACGTTTCGATTCGTTTGGCGTCGCAATTCGCATCGCTCGATCATCGACTCATGAGCAATCGCATGGATGGCGCGATTGACCATGTTCTGCTCGACGAGTTCCAAGATACTTCGCCTGTGCAATGGCAGGTATTGCGTCCACTGGTGACGCGTGCTGCCCAGATTGACGAGGAGAAAGATGCAGACGATTGGCAGGTCGAACGATCGTTCTTCTGCGTTGGGGACACCAAGCAGGCGATTTACGGCTGGCGTGGTGGTGTTGCCGAGATCTTTGATGCCGTCGCGGATCAGATACCGGGAGTGGTGGAAGTCGAGCAGAACACAAGTTTTCGTAGTAGCCCCGTTGTGATCGACGTCATCAATGAGACGTTCCGGCATTTGCAGCGTCACCCAATGACGGATGCAGCCGATTCGGGAGACCCCACTAGCAAAGCGATGTACGAGGCGACTGCCGTGGAGCGGTTCGCGCGACGCTTTCCCTTGCATGAGGCCTTCAAAACTTCGTTGCCGGGGCATGTTCGGATGCAGACGGCGCGAAAGGTCGAGCAAGGTGACAATGAAGCAAAGCGTATGGCCTGTTTTGAGGATGCCGCCAATCTCGCCGCCGATCTCAATCGAACGGCGCCTGGAAAGTCGATCGGAATCCTGACCCGGACGAACCGCGGTGTCGCTCAACTGATCTACCTGTTGGAGCGTTTGGGGGTGGAGGTGAGTCAGGAAGGCGGAAATCCGCTCACCGATTCGGCCGCGGTCGAAATCGTACTTTCCACTCTGTTGATGGCAGAGCATCCCGGTGATGGACGCTGGGAGTTTCATGCACGCTCGACTGCGTTGACGGAAGTGCCTGATTTCGGACCCGATTTTGTCCGTGAAATGGTGGAAGAACGGGGTTTGTCGGAGACGATCGAGTTCTTGGGCGGTGTGCTTGCGCCAAGTTGTGACCCTCGCGAAACGCTTCGTCTGAAGCAGTTAACGCACTTGGCGATTTCGTACGAACTCAATGCTTCACCGCGGCTTCGCGACTTTGTTCGATTGGTTCGTGAAAAACGAGTCGAACGACCACAATCAGCGCCGGTTCGTGTGATGACCGTTCATCAGTCGAAAGGTCTCGAATTTGATGCCGTGATTCTGGCGGAATTGGACGGCACGCTGACTCGCCAGGGCGCTAGTTGCGTCGCGGACGTCGATGAAATCGGTGAGCCGCCAAAGGCGATGACACGCTATCTGAATAATCGCTCCTGGCATTTCTTGTCGAAGCATTGGCAGCGAGCATTTGGGGTTCAAGCTGCCGGAGGCATGACCGAAGCACTTTGCTTGCTCTACGTCGCCATGACTCGCGCCCGGCAAGCACTCTACCTGATGGTCCAGCCTGCAAAGAAAGATGCGTTTGAAGTACGCACACCGGCCTCGTTGATCTTCCATGCGTTGGCGTGTGAGGAGAACCCGACCGAAGGAGAGCAGGTGTTGTTCGAGCGAGGCGATCGCGAGTGGTACCTCGATCCCACCTTCGATCTGGCGAGCCTTGCCGATCAGGAAGTCGCATCCGAAGTAGTTGCTGACGACCTAGTTGCTGACAACGAGCTTGCGACGTTGTCACCGCGCGTCCCCATTCGATTTCGAAAGGTATCGGCGGCGCCACGCCGCAATCGACCTCGTCGCGACGAATCCCGTCATGAAGAAGCCACCACGGATTCGGTTTCCGACTCGCCACCGTTCTAGCCTCAGGAATCACTGCCACCGGCATTCGCATGTGGCCAGCCGACAACGGAGTTGTTTTTGTCCAGCCAACGAAAGATCCTTCACGCCGCTGATATCCATCTCGACAGTCCGCTGCAAAAGTTGGGCAGCTACGAGCATGCGCCGGTGGAACGAATTCGCGGCGCGTCGCGCAGGGCACTCGAGAACCTGGTGCAGCTAGCTGTCGAGGAGGCCGTTGACCTCGTGGTCATCGCCGGGGATCTGTATGACGGCGATTGGCCCGACCAAAACACGGGACTCTTCTTTGTGGCCCAGGCCAGCAAATTAGTGAAGGCAGGCATCCCATTGGCTGTCATTCGAGGCAACCACGATGCGGCAAACATCATGACGTCTTCTTTGCCGTTGCCAAAGAATCCCGATGGCAGCGAAATCATGTTGGCTGCCGATCGAGTCGATCAACGAATTTTCGAATCGATTGGCGTCGCCGTGCATGGGCGATCATTTCGGACCCGTGCCGAAACGGAAAACTTGGCGGCGGACTACCCATTGCCGAATCGAGGACTGTTCAATTTGGGGCTGTTGCACACAAGTCTGACGGGCGCGGAAGGTCATGATCCCTACGCACCCTGCACTCCCGCGCAGCTAGCGGAGAAAGACTATGACTATTGGGCGCTGGGTCACGTCCATACGCGCGGTGAACACGGGATCGAGGGTGCGGCACCCGTCGTATTTAGCGGGAACATTCAGGGACGCCATATTCGGGAAGTTGGTCCCAAGGGTTGTATTCTGCTCGACATTGATGCGCGAAACAATTGCACGCGAACCTTTCGTGAATTGGACGTTGTTCGATGGCAAATGTGTCAGATCGAATTGAGTGATCTTCAGCATGTCGACGAGATCAATGACCGATTTCAAGATTGGCTTGTCTCGGCACTCGCCGACGCAGATGGGAGAATGCTGGTCGTTCGAGTGGAATTGATCGGTGCTACGCGTTTGAATCACGAGATTCGAAAACAGCAGAGCGGGATCAAAGCGTCACTACAGGCGATCGCCGTCACGCACGGTCATGATCAGGTTTGGATGGAGGATCTGAAGTGCCATACCTCCGTGCCTAATGACCAGACAGTGACACTCGATCTGGACGGCCCCCTGGAAAGTCTTTCGACGGTGATTTCACAGTTCAAGGAAAGCGATGACTCGGCAAAAACGATTGAGCATGAACTACGCAGCTTGCTGAAGAAGATGCCACAGGAGTTGGTGGGTCCGAACATGCCGATTCAGACCGAGGATCCGCAGTGGATCGCGGACTTGATTGAGTCGGCTTCTGCGGAAGTGTTGGGGCGATTGCAAACCGAAGGAGCCGAACTGTGATTTTGTCGCGACTAGACCTGAAAGCCTTTGGACGATTCACTGACGTCTCGCTTGATCTTTCGGCAGGACCCCGTCGGTTTCATCTCGTCTATGGTCCGAATGAATCGGGCAAGTCGACCTCCCTTCGCGCCATCACTTCGTTGCTGTTTGGCATGCCGCATGTGGCAGAGGACAACTACTTGCACACCAACGCGCAGTTGCGTGTGGGTGGACTGTTGGTCGATGAAAGAACGGGCGCGCAGCTGGAGTGTGTGCGGCGACGTGGACGCAAGGCGACGCTAAGAGATGGCGTCGACGACGCCCCAATCAGTGATGCGCAGCTTGACGAAATGCTGGGCGGGATCACCCGGGAAACCTTCACGACACGTTTCGGCCTGTCTCATGAGGAGCTGGTGGCTGGTGGAGCGGCGATTCTAAGTGGCGAAGGAGACCTCGGGCAAATACTGTTTGCAGCGGGGGCCGGTGTGGGACGGCTTCGAGAGATCCAGGACGAATTGGACGAGGCGGGCAATCGTTTGTTCACGGCTCGTGGTAGCAAGACGGTTATCAATTCTGCGGTTCGCGAATTGGATGAACAACGCAAGTCGTTACGTGAGGCTCAAGTTCCACCGGCTGAATTCGCCGAGCTGAATCGAAAAGTGGAACAGCGAAAAGAGAGTGCCGACGAACTGACCCAGCGGATGCACGATAAAGTGCTGTCAGTCGCGAAACTGCGAAGCTATCAGCAAGCGTGGCCTTTGCTGCCGCAGTGGCGAGCCGCGATCGAGGGTTTGAAAGAGGTGAAAGCGGCACCTGCATTGGATGAAGACTTTACGGAGCGTCGCCGTCAGGCAGTTTCGGATCGGGAGCTGGCACGTAGCCGACAACAGGAGTTGGAAACGCGGCACGCGGAATTGACGACGCGTATTGAACAATTGCCTGTTGACGCGGAAGTCTTGAATCAAGAAAACGAAATTCAGTCCCTGTTTCAGGAAGTAGCCGCCAGAGACAAAGCGGATCGAGATCGTTTGGGATTGATGCGTACGATCAAGAATGCGGACCGAAAAATCACCGAACTGTTGGGGCAGCTATCCGTCGAAATCGAAGCTTCGGATGAGGATGCCGAGGCAGCCGCAATCGACGAATCGGTCGAACGTTTGAAGGTTAGCGATTCTTTACGCGTACGAATCCGCGGCTTGGCGTCTGACCACGGCCGCTTGATTGGCCAACGTAACGATGCCAGTGATGCAGTGGAAACGGTCAAGCGACGTTTGTCGGATGTGACTCAAGAGTTGGATTCACTAAAAACGTTGGGGGATCCGACAGCGTTGAGCAGCACGCTCGAGACGGTAGGGAATCCGCAGGTAATTCTCGACACCGTCGCGGAACAACAAGAGGCCACTCAGACGCTGAATCGTCAGTGTGATGATCTGCTTCGGAAACTCGATGGCTTCTCTGGAACGGTGGAGCAGGCCGTTCGTCTACAGCCACCCACGGAGGCAGCGATTCAGCGTCAGGCCAATCAGCTTAGGAACAGCTATCAAGAGGTATTGCGGTCTAGCGAGGGATTGGAGCAACTGAAAGAGCGACAGAGCGAAGCAGAACGACAGTTGCGTTCGATGCAGCAACAACAGCCTTTACCAACTCATGAAGAATTGGCGGCTTCTCGTTCCCGACGCGATCACGCGATCGACGAGCTGGTCGATCAGACTCGCGCTGGATCGATCAGCGCGGAACTGATTGAGTACGTTCGACAGGGAGTTCGCGAAACGGATCAGTTGGTGGATACCATTCGCACGCATTCAGAGAAGGTCCACCAGCGAGAGGCAATGCAGCGTCAAGTCTCTGACTTGACGGCGGACCTAACCAAAGCGAAGAGTTCGGCTGATGAGTCACAAGCGGTTTTCGAAGCGGCCAAAACCGAATGGCTGACGACGTGGCGAGCATGTGACGTAGAGCCCGGACAACCGGAGCAGATGCAGCGTTGGATCGGGATTCGCGAGCAATTGTGCGACACGGTTGGTCGACTTCGCGAGGAGGAGCAGCG
>JBPCVD010000548.1:0-3778 GCA_051010815.1 Rubripirellula sp. | reverse complement strand
GTGAAGGTCGTGGGGTCACTGCGGATTTGGTGTCATCGGCGAAACTAGCCGATGGACCTCGAATCGCAATCCGAGGTGACATTGATGCGTTGCCGATTGATGATGCAAAAGCGGTGGACTATCGCAGCCAGTGCGATGGCGTCATGCATGCCTGCGGACACGACGTGCATTCCACCGTGGTGCTTGGTGCCATGCAGATCCTGACAGCGATGCAAGTCGATCGCAAATTGCCCTGGCCGATATCCGTCCGCGCGATCTTGCAACCCGCCGAGGAACTCGCGGTGGGCGCCAGACACATGATTCATCATCACGCACTCCGTGACGTTGACTCGATCTTAGCATTGCACGTTGACCCGACGCGCTCAGTAGGTTGCGTCGGTTTGCGTGTTGGGAATCTTACGGCGGCCTGCGATGCGATCCACGTTCAATTCCTTGGCAAGGGAGGCCATGGTGCGCGGCCACAGCTGGCAAACGATCCAATCGACGCCGCAACCCACTGGGTCCAATCTGCCTTTCGACGAATCGGACGCACCGCCGATCCGCATGAGACCGTCGTCTTTTCTGTCGGACAGATCGAAGCGGGCCACAGTGCCAATGTGATCCCTGATACCGCAAGTCTTGCCGGCTCTCTTCGCTCGCTTGACCAGGAAAGTCGACGAGTCGCATTGGAGACATTGGAAGACGTCGGGGAGGCCATTCAAAAAGAAACCGGTTGCAAAGTCGAAATGCACATGGGGGCCTCCGCTCCAGCTGTCAACAATGACAAATTGATGGTTGGACTGCTGTCAAAGAGTGTCACACAAACGTTGAGTGCCGGGGCCATCGAGTGGATCGATCAACCAAGCATGGGCAGCGAAGATTTCTCCTACTATCTAGAGCATGTTCCGGGCGCGATGTTCCGGTTGGGTGTGGCGGGCGACCAAGTTGGCCATGCGCCGCTGCATACGTCGACATTCGATATCGACGAGCGAGCCATCGCCGTGGGCAGCAAGTTGTTTGCGGCAGCTGTGCTCAACTTTTTTGATCCTGAAAGGCAGGCGTAGCCAATGATTCGGATTACCGCTTCACTGGACACCGATCCAACGTTGTTTTTTTGCGTAGAATGAGACCGACTTGGCTGACCAGCCCTTCTGACGGAGCACCCTGATGGCCAAACTTGAATTCACCTCCAACGCGTCGCCCACGATCGGAGTCGAGCTTGAGCTCGGGATCGTTAGCGCCGAAACGCAACAGCTCGTTAGCGGCTCAGGCAGTTTGATCAATCGCCTGCCGTCGGATCTCCACCGCGACGTCAAACACGAACTGATGCAGTGTTGCATCGAGGTGATCAGTGGTGTCTGTCACAGCGTCGGTGATGCCCGTTCCGACCTGACCAAAAAACTACAGCACGTCGAGCAAGCAGCCGACGCCGAAGGCATGCGATTATGGTGGGGCGCGACGCATCCCTTTGGACTCTGGGAAGAACAACAAGTCACCGATACCCAACGATACCAAAACCTTGTGCAATTGTTGCAAGAACTTGCTCGTCGCATGATCACGTTCGGCCTGCACGTCCATGTTGGCGTCGACACGGGTGACAAGGCGGTCATGATCTGTGATCGCATCATGCAGCATCTACCGACGTTGTTAGCTCTTTCGGCGAGCAGCCCCTATTGGCAAAAGCGTGACACCGGACTGCACTCGCATCGCTCGAAACTGATGGAAGGCTTGCCGACCGCGGGTCTTCCCACTTTGATGCGAAATTGGAGCGAATATGTGTGGCTGGTCAATCACATGGTCGAGACTGGATTCATCAACACAATCCGCGAGATTTGGTGGGATGTTCGACCGCACCATAATTTCGGCACGGTCGAAGTGCGCGTCTGCGACATGCCGGGCAACATTGATCATGTCTGTGGATTAACAGCCTTGATTCAATGCCTGGTTAAGAAATTGAGTGACGAGATTGATGAGGGCACGTATCAATTTGACTGCCACCCCATGATGGTCAGGCAAAACAAGTGGCGAGCAGCGCGGTTTGGAAACTCCGCCCGGCTCGTTCACGCGCGACACTATCGTGTTCAGACAGTCGAGGAGATTGCCTGCGATCTTGTTGACCGCCTGCGCGACGTTTCCGTCGATCTTGGCTGCGAGCCAGAGTTGCTGTTCGTCAAAGAGATGTCCAAGGGAGAAGGCTGGGCCGAACGCCAACGCGGCATTTTAGAATCGACTTCCAATCCTGCGGACATCGTCGAGCGACTATCGGCACAAGCTAGAGTCACCGATTACGACGCGATCATCAAATGACCGAACCGACTCTCGAGATTGAATCGCTGGACCTCGATGGCATTCAGCACTTGGCCGATTCTTTGGCGCGTTATCTTCCCTGCCCGCTCACCGTTGGATTGGTGGGAACGCTCGGTGCCGGCAAGACCACACTCGCGCAGGCAATTTCGCGGGCCTTCGGGATCGATGCTTCCGACGTCACGAGCCCAACCTTCACACTGCTGCAGACGTATCACGTGGGTGACCGGACGCTTCACCACCTGGACGCCTACCGAGTGGCCGATGATGATGAATTCCTTGAACTGGGCGTCGAGGAGCTGTACGAGGATCCCAAAGCGTGGACTCTGATCGAATGGGCCGACCGCGTTCGCGATGCCGTCCCCGAGGAAACTCTTTGGGTGGTGATCGAGATCGATTCCGATCCCAATCGCAGGAAGCTTCAGTTTTCGACTTCCGATTCAGGATTGGCGGCAACGCTTAGAACGGCACTTCGAGAAACGAGCCTCAACGACTAAGCTGCCGGTCGTCTCATGACCCAGCCAAGCCCCTCCCTACCGGTCGTCCGCCCCCTTCCAGAGGACTTTTGTCCCAGGGAAGCGTTTGCGCGAGTGGCAGGATTGCCCGGTTGCTTATGGCTCGATTCCGCCTCCCGCGGCCCGCTGGACGCGGACGGTCATCCGATCGGACGATTTAGTTTCTTGACGGCCAATCCGATCAAGACGCTGGTCGCTTTTGAAGGTGATGATGACCCATGGCCGGTACTCGATTCGTGGTACCGCGATTTGCCGTCCGAATGCGATCCCAGGCTGCCACCGTTTCAGGGCGGGATCGCGGGACTGATTGGCTACGAAGCGGCGACGTGGCTCGAGTCCGTTGGCTCGCCGCGCGTGAACGATCTCCCCACACCTGCCCTCTGCCTTGGGCTTTATGACTGGACGATCGCGGTTGACCACGAACGAAACCTCGCTTGGATCCTCAGCCAGGGCCTCGCTGCCACTGATACGCGAGAACGTTTGCGAATCGCGAACGAGCGTGCGGACGAGATCGAGCGGTTGCTGCGGGAACCCCCTCCAACGTCGACCGACGTTTCACATCGGTCTCCGACCGCGACCGATGTTTCAATTGACTCGCGTGCGCAACATCCGACAAGTCACCCGGAAGTGAACAGCAATTTTTCCAGTGAGCAATTCCGGAAATGTGTTGCCGAGATCGTGCGTCTCATTCACGAAGGCGACTCCTTTCAGGTCAACCTTGCTCAGCGATTGCTGACCAAGACCCATCTCGCACCGCCCGAGCTCTATTTGCGACTACGTGAGCGAAACCCGGCTCCATTCGGCGCCTTCTACGGCGCGGGTGACTTCTCTGTCATGAGCAGTTCGCCCGAGGGTTTTCTTCAAGTGCGTGATCGAGTCGTCGAAACACGTCCGATCAAAGGAACCGCTCCGAGAACTGGGGATGACGCGATGGACGAGCGGTTGGCGAATGAACTCGCCAACAGCGACAAGGATCATGC
>JBPCVD010000547.1:0-2566 GCA_051010815.1 Rubripirellula sp. | reverse complement strand
GCTCACGACACCTCCGAGCAACTATGCGGCGACGGAAGGCCAACTCTCGCTCGTGACATTTGCGGAGGTGTTCGGATTGAATCAGGAACGAGCAGAAGAGAGATTTGCTGCAGCCGACACACATTGTCAACTGGAGGGTGAAGCGGGTATCAGTCCCCACGCGCCCTACTCCACATCGATTGAAATGATCATGCAGTGCATTGCTTATGCGCGAGATCAGAGACGGCCGCTAGCGATGCATGTGGCTGAGTCACCAGCAGAACGCGAACTTTTGTTTGAAGGGAGTGGTCCTTTCGTCGCCGCCCTTAAATCAATAGGAGCCTGGCGGGACGGGCTGTTTCCGTGGGGCGGGTGTGATTTCGTAGATCTGATCGATCATCTGTCTAGCATACCTCGGTCGCTTCTGATCCACGGTAACGATCTGACCAAGAACGAAATCGAGCAACTGGCAGCCTACCCGCAAGTGACGCCCGTCTATTGCCCACGAACGCATCTGTACTTCGGCTACGAATGCCACCCAGTCCAGTTGATGTTGTCCATGGGAATTCGCGTTGCGTTGGGAACGGACTCACGTGCGAGCAATCCAGACCTGAATGTCTGGCGTGAGGTGCAGTACCTTCTGCGACGAAGACAAGATATTGTTCCTCATGACGTGTTGCAGATGGCGACGCAGAATGGCGCCATTGCTCTTGGTCGAAATGACCTTGGGACTCTCGACGTTGGCTCTCAGGCACGGTTAGGCGTGGTGCGTACGGTAGCCGGCGACTTGCAGAAACTTTATGAAGACCTCAGCGTTAACGATTTCCGCGTCCTGGATCTGAGCGACGATTAGCCACTATTTAACCCGGATTGAATTCCATCGGGCGCGTAAATGCTACGTCCACCATCGACTCGCACACAGACGCCTGTAACGAAGTCGTTCTCACATAAGAATTGAGCGGCGTGCGCGATGTTTTCAGGCGTTCCGACCCGGCCGACAAGCGTGCTGGATGCCATTCGTGTCGCGAACTCGGATGTGACGTCTTCACCGAGTAGAACAGGTCCGGGCTGAATGCAATTGACCCGAGTTCTTGGGTTCCGCTGCGCGAGTTCGACGGCCAATGACAGAGTCATCGTTTCGACCGCGCCTTTGCTTGGAAAGTAGGCCGCATGATCCATGTAAGGTCGTGCGGTCGCCCAGTCACTGATGTTGACGATGGATCCACCACTCGATTGCTGCACCATCTGCAAGCCTGCCGCGCGGGCACACATGAATGTGGCGACGGAGTTAATTTCGAAGTAGTTTCGAACCTCTTCTGCTGTCACCTCTTCTAGTGGCGTCGGTTTCCAGATTGCTGCGCTGTTGACGAGAATATCGATCCGCCCAAACTTAGCAACCGTTTCGTCGACCAGTCGCTCGTGCGTTCCTTCTTCGGTCAGGCATCCTTGCGTAACGATGAAGTCTCGATCGTATTGAGATCGAATCGATTGGCCAAGCTCTTCGGCATGATTCACACTTGTGTTCGCATGTAGAGCAATGCGGCAGCCGAGGCTTGCGAACCGCAAAGCGATATCGCGACCCACACGTCTTGCGCCGCTGCCCGTTACAAGGGCAACCGGATGGTCGCAGTCAAAGACTTCTTGAAATGTCGACATCGTGGTCGGATTTGATCTGAGGTGAATGAAGGGTTAAAGGAATTTCGCAAGTCGGTCACCGCGTGTGGCACGCGCGTCGACCTTGGCACAAACCGCGCGGTCTTCTATCAGCGGAGGGGCGTGATGAGGTTTGATTCTAGCGTCAATCACAAGGGAGCCTCGACAACTCCAGTGCTTGTCCTGAGTGCGTGACTCTATGCCGCTAATGTCGACCGCCGGATTACTGCGTGTGAAGGTTGTCCATAACCAGTTGTTCAGCGAGCGAGCCGCGAAATCGCTGTCATCTACCAGCGTCACCAAGGGAAACTCGTTTAGAGGCGATTGTAGATCGTGGGACTCGACAAAGCTTGAGAGGTCAGTCGCTGAGGCGTGAGAGGAATATGGCGGTCCCTCGATCGCTACCACGCCCGGTAATACGAGGCGCGGATTTCGAAAACCGTCCGGCAGGAAAAGTTCGGATGGGAGCCGTTCAGGGAGATTCCGAACAACTTCCCCGGTGGCTGCGATGACTAGCTTCGAACCCTGATTGAATCCATCTCCCGAGTAGTCAAGCGTGTCGATTGTGGTCTTCGTTTGAAAGTGAAGATCGCGTCTCCAGTCGACGCGTGAAAGCAGATGTCTCAAGAATGCATCGACTTCATGGATATCGAGATGGTTGTCAGGGTCATCCGTGATCAACAAGTATTTGGCCAAGGAAAGCTGGCCGTTGCCAAGAATCGCGTTGGCTTGCGTCAACAATTCCTGTGGCTCCGACCTTTTGAGATAGGGCATGTAACGTTCGCTTCCGATCGCCAGCAAGAGAGGATGCACACCGGCGGCGTCGACAGCGTGCACCGCTTTGACGCCCGGGATCACTGGTGGAATGATCGGATCGGTCAGGTCGTGGATGAGTTGACCAAACGTTGTGTCTTCTTGCGGTGGCCTTCCAACG
>JBPCVD010000546.1:0-3452 GCA_051010815.1 Rubripirellula sp. | reverse complement strand
GGAGCCGGAACAGCGGCACCTTTGGAAGCGATCGGTGCGTTGCACTGGAACCCGGGATCGATCAGTGCCTTGGGCAGTTCGGAACTCGCTTTCGGAATCGAATTGCTTGACGTTAATGTCGAGCTCGCGTCGACGGTCGGTGGCGTGACGAGCCGGACGCGAGGTGACGCAGGAGTTTCGCCTGTTCCCACGATCGGATGGGTTCACCATATTGAGGACACGCCCTACACAATCGGATTGGGTGTCAACGCCGTTGCCGGATTCAACAACAACCTTCCAACTGATCCAACCAACGTACTGCTTGCCAATGGCCCCGCGTTCGCAAGTGCTGAGTTCCTTCAAATCTCTCCGACGCTCTCGTGCCAGATTTCGGATCGCCTTTCGATTGGCGTCGCGCCGACCATCACCACAGCGACCCTCACTCTGAACCCGCTCGGACCATCGGTCATTGATCCAACCCAAACGCCGGGCAGTGGAAACCGAATGCACTGGGGTGGCGGTTTTCAAATTGGTGCCTTCTACCAAGCGAGTGATTCCTGCGCCGTAGGCTTCACCTACAAGAGTCCCCAATGGTTTGAAGCTTTCAACTTCTTCGTCCCTGGTGGAACCGTTCAGTGGGACCTCGATTATCCGATGATCTTGTCGCTGGGCACTTCGTTCACGGGGCTTGAGAAGTGGACCCTCGCCGCAGATGTCCGATACTTGGATTTTGCGAACACAGACGGATTCAGCGATCTCGGATTCAGCAGCGTTTTCTCTCTTGCACTGGGAGCGCAATATCAAGTTTGCAGTCGAGTCAGCTTGCGGGGCGGTTACAACGTCAACGCGAATCCGATCCACGACGATGACGTGCTTACAAATATCTTCACGCCACTGATCCAGAATCAGAACGTTGCGGTGGGCGGAACGGTTCGCTTGAAGTGCAACGTCGACATCAATGCGGCCTACGTCTATCTCGTCGAGAATACAGTGACGGGCCCGCTTCCGATTGGACCAACGGATACGCTCTCCAATACGCTGTCAGCGCATTCGGCCATTCTTGGCGTCAGCGTAAGGTACTAGGAAACTCGCCTGCGTCACGCGTGAACGACCAATCGCTGTGCTGCTTTGGGAGCGATTGCGATTGGTCGTCCCATCAGACTCTACGAGCCTGATGGACCTTCTTTCAGGTTCGATCGTGAAAACTCTCGGACGCGATTTTTTTGCGGACGCGGCCCTTTGGATGAATGTGCCACGCTGACGGTGCATGCCGTGAATTGAGTCACTGTGTGGTGCGGCCCGAACGTGGTTTGGGATTCTGGCAGAGACTCGCATTCTTCGAGGCATTGCGGGCGACCCATATCGTGGCGCTCCATATCTCGGCGCTCCGTGGAGTGCCGAGGCCATCGGAAGAGGCTCAACCACCTGCCGACCGCCGCTTCGTGGGGACGCATGTCGCCGCCAACGCGCAGAGTTGGCAGACGCGCGGGGTTGCCGAGGCCGGTTTTGACCTGGGCCCTCAAGCGACGATTTCACGCTAAACTAGCCCGCGTTACTCGATGCCACTGTGTGCGTGGAGGGCGCGTTCCTTCGGATGAAGCGGGCTCTTTGGAGTTTGGAACACGCACGTCCCGCGGGTCGCCGGCACGCGGGTGGATCGTTGGATATCGAACGGTTTCGATGTCAATTCACATTTTTCGAGAAGCTATTATGTCCACGTTGGCTGGATCTATCCTGCGTCACGGTATCTTTCGTCCCCGTCAAACAGCCGTGGTCGACGACCGTACCGAATACAGCTACGGCAAGCTGATGTTGGGGACGTGGCACATGGCGTCCCATATCGAGAAGCAGACGACGAATTCGAAAGTTGGGATCATGCTTCCGCCCAGCGGGGCTTTTCCGATGGCACTCTTGGGCAGTTGGCTCCTGGGGCGAACCGCAGTTCCACTGAACTATTTGTTGAGTGAAAGCGAATTGCGGTACGTCATTGAGGACAGCGGAATCGACACGATCTTTACACTCGGAAAGCTCGTCGAAGCCATTCCCGGCGCGGACGGAATCCCAGACCATATCAACGTCGTGCATGTTGACGAGCTTGATTTCAAGGGAATCCCTCGACCGCGACTGCCCAAACGTGTCGGCGATGATGACTGCACCGTGATCTTGTACACGTCTGGCACCAGTGGCCGGCCGAAGGGTGTGATGCTGACGGAGCAAAATCTGCGGACGGAAGTCGAAGCGATTGATGACGCTGCTAAGGGGTTAAAGATTGAAACCTTCTTGGGTGTACTACCGCAGTTTCATAGTTTTGGCCTGACCGCCCTCACGCTATGGCCATTGTTCCGTGGCAATAAGGTTGTCTACTCGGCGCGATTCGCACCTCGGAAATTGCTGCAGCTGATCCGTAAGCATCGCCCGAACGTCTTCTTTGGTGTTCCGGCAATGTTCAACGCGATGCTTTCACTGAAGAAAGCGGAGCCCGAAGACTTCGCGAGCCTAGAGTTCTCAGTTGCAGGTGGCGAACCACTGCCGCGGTCCGTGAGTGAAAACCTGAAAGAGCGATTCAATTTCCCCGTCTACGAGGGATACGGTTTGACTGAAACGGCGCCGGTCACCAACTGTAATGTCCCGGGAAAGACGAAGGATGGTACGGTCGGAAAAGCACTTGCCGGCGTACGAAATGTGATCGTTGACGAAGAGGGGAAATCGTTGGGTCCGAATGAGGACGGCGAGATTCTGATTGTGGGCAACAACGTCATGAAGGGCTATTACAAGCTCGATGAGCTCACGAATGAGGTCATCACGGAAATCAATCTTGATGGCAAAAACCAACGCGCGTTTCGAACGGGTGACATTGGGCATTTGGATGATGAGGGATTTCTGGCGATCACCGGACGCAAAAAAGAGATGCTCATTGTCTCTGGGGAAAATGTTTTCCCGCGCGAAATTGAGGACGTGCTTGATCAGCACGAATCGGTCAGCGCCTCCGCGATCATCGGCATGAAGAGCGAAACACGCGGGGAGCTCCCGCTGGCTTTCGTCGAGCTCAATGAAGGATTCGAGTTTGACGAGCAAGCGTTGAAGACTTTCGTCCGAGAGCACATCGCACCGTTCAAAGTGCCGAAGGAGATTCGTCACATCGATGAACTTCCTCGCAATCCGACGGGAAAGATCATGCGACGTCAACTCGAAGCTTGAATCGTTTTCCTTTAGTGCAATCCTGGCGCGTGATTTCAAGAAATGGCTCGTCCGCTTCGATGCAGCTTCTGGCTGGACCGTTTGCCTCCCTGTTTTTTGGCTCAAGTTTTCTCGATCTAGAAAGATACTCTGATGAAGCCGATCACCTTTCTATTTGCCCCGCTGATCGTTGTCCTTGGGGCAGGCGAGTGCTTGTCCGACAACTGGGGATCGTGGCGAGGTCCGACCCGCAACGGCATTTCAATGGAAACTGGTTTGCCCACCGAGTGGTCGCC
>JBPCVD010000545.1:0-6529 GCA_051010815.1 Rubripirellula sp. | reverse complement strand
GTGGGAAAAGTACTCGATGCATTGAAAGAGCAGGGACTCCAAGACAAGACCATCGTGATCTTCACCAGTGATCATGGATATCATTTGGGCGAACACGACTTCTGGGCCAAAGTTTCCTTGCGAGATGAGTCTTCCGCAGTTCCCCTGATCATTTCGGTACCCGGTCATGAACCGGCCGTCTGCGACAGTCTCGTTGAACTGCTCGATCTGTATCCCACCGTCTCAAAGCTGTGTGGACTGAAACCGCCGGCGCATGTCCAAGGAAAAGACCTCTCAGCATTGCTGAAGGATCCGAAGCAAGTGGTACGAGAAGCTGCGTTTAGTGTGGCGCCGATGCGGAAAGGATTCTTGCTCCGTGAAGATCGCTGGGCCTACATCCAATACAAAGAGGACGCGTCGGGCGGCATCGAACTCTTCGACACGGTCGCGGATCCAGAGCAATTCGAGAACCTAGCCGAGTCGCCACAGCATCAGGCGATTGTCCAACGCTTCCAAGCTCAAATGGCAGACAAATTGGCGGCAGTGCGAGACAACGACCTGTAGCACGCGATGAACCCCAGCCGTTCGCATTGCGGGTCCCTCATCGGCTCCGCGGCACTCGACCAGGGAGGTCTCCAAGGGCGACGGGCGAAAAAGAACGCGGGTGAAGCTTCAAGCTCTCGAAGCCTAGTTACTGAGAATCGCGAAGCCCGCTTGCCCGGAATTTTGGACGGTTGCTTTTCTGCCCCGCCCTCATCGAACTGCTGCGACTTTGCTAGAGTGATTCAAGTCTCATCCGATGTACCCATCGAGCGGATCTGAATGTCTGACCAAGTAACGATTGACGATACGTTCGCCGAAGCGTTTCCCATGCGGGGCACGCGTCTGATCATTACTGCCATCGACCAGGAACTCGCGGACATCGCAGCGGGTGAGTTTTGCGGCAATGCCTCGAGCGTGATCGGATGTGACGCCGAGGCGGGCATCGAATCTTTGGTGGACGCAGAGCAAACGCCCGATGGCAGACCGGGTGTCGCGGTGTTGGCATTCGCCTTTGACAAGGCCTCGCTTGAAAAGGCCGTGACGGCGCGTGTTGGACAAAACGTGCTGACCTGTCCCACGACCGCCTGCTATTCCGGCTTGTTTTCGCAGGTCAAGAAAGATCACATCAAAGTCGGTGCACAACTGAGATTTTTTGGCGACGGATTCCAATTCTCGAAGAAGCTTGGGGATCGGCGGTTCTGGCGCGTCCCGGTGATGGATGGTGAGTTCCTTTGTGAAGATGTCGTGGGGACGGTCAAAGGAATCGGTGGCGGCAACTTACTTGTGTGCGGTCGATCCCAACGCGAAACGCTGGCAGCAACTCGCGCCGCGGTGGCGGCAATCAACTCGGTGCCCGATGTCATCATGCCGTTCCCTTCCGGCATCGTGCGCAGCGGATCGAAAGTTGGTTCCAAGTACAAACCCCTCAAGGCCAGCACCAACGAGAAATGGTGCCCCTCGCTTCGCGGGCAGACCGACTCCGAGTTAAGAGAAGGGGAACAAGCGGTCTACGAAATTGTCATGGATGGACTGTCCGAAGCAGCGGTCACCGCGGGCATGCTGGCGGGACTGAATGCAGCAGCCGAGTCTCCGGGCGTGTGCCGCATTTCTGCCGGTAACTACGGCGGCAAACTTGGCCCCCACCACTTCCATCTTCAACGGCTCGAAACGGCGAACCATTCGTGACCCAAGGGTGAGCTCCCGTATCGACCATCGGTCGCGTCCGCCACCATGGCCGAAAGTGGGGCATGCGTTGCAGACGCAACAACGTGGACGCAACCCAGAGGACGCAACCCAGAGGACACAACCCAGAGGCCCAAGGGCAGACAGCGTCGATCACCATTGCGACCCTCTCTGGCCTCTCCTACACTTTTGTGACCCGATTCACCCACTTGAACGACGACAAATGCCGGCCAAACGATTTCTATTGAACCCCATGCGCACGGCTCAACAGGGTGTGCAGGTGAATGTGGGTAAAGATGGAGACGAGTACCAGGAAATTGTCACGACGCTGTCGGTTCATGCCGATGACATGGCGGCGTTGGGAGTTTCCGATGGCGACCGTGTCGTCGTGAGAACTGAATTTGGTCAGGCTGAATTCAGCTGCAAAACCGCGAAAGTACCCGAAGGAATGCTGTTCGTTCCCTACGGTCCTCCGACGTGTAAACTGATGGGTGGAAGCACGGATGGCACAGGCATGCCCACCAGCAAGGGGTGGGATGTTGAAGTGGAGCCACTGGGCGAAGCCAACTGAGACGCTTGCCTACCTTTGAATACGACAAGGTGCAGACAGCATGACGAACAAGAACGACATCAACGGAAGCGAGTCTCCCCACTTCAATCTTCCCGATGAAGAGCAGAAGGTTGTCGCGTGGCAGGAGATCGAGGAAGGCCGTTTCATGCCGCAGCGGGTTCGCGGCAGTTGCCAGGGGCGAGCGTTAGGCTGAACGTTCATCGTTCCGTCGTCCGGTCAGGACGGCCAAGAAAACTGTGAAGACGAACCCCAATCCTAGTCATCCTTTCGGCAGCGATTGTCTGTTGGAAACATTGAGTGCCATTCACGGACAATCATCATGGATTTGAAAGTCATTGATCACGCGACATGCACCTTCTGCGGGTGTGTTTGCGATGACATTCAGCTGCACGCCGATGAGACCCGAATTCATCAAGCGAAGCGGGCGTGTGTCTTAGGAAAAGCATGGTTTCTCAATCACACCGCCGAACACAAATATCCTGACGCTCTGATCGACGGAAAGGAAGCGACAGTCGACGAAGCGATCGAAGCTGCGGCTGATTTTCTTTACCAAGCCGACATGCCGCTGGTCTACGGAATGAGCAACACGACCTGCGAGGCGCAGCGTGAATGCGTTGCTCTGGCGGACAACTTAGGAGCCTTGCTCGACAGTCATACCTCCTTGTGACATGGTCCAACAGAAATCGCCGCCCAGTTGGGTGGTAAAGTCACGTGCACGCTCGGTGAAGTCAAGAACCGAGCCGACTTCATTGTGTATTGGGGGGGCAACCCCGCGGAATGCCATCCGCGACACTTCACTAAATACACGTTGATGCAGAAGAGCAAATTTCTGCCGCGCGGCCGCAAGGACCGCACCATGGTGTTGGTTGATATTCGTGAAACCAAGAGTGTCAAAGCATCCGATATCTTTCTGCAGGTACGCCCCGGGAAAGACTTTGAGTTGATCACAATCCTGCGAGCAATGATCAAGGATCAACCGATTTCCGATGCACAGATCGCCGAAACCGGGCTCAGCGTCGAACAGCTGCAAGACTTCGTATCGCGGATGAAGGCAGCAAAATTTGGAGTCATGTTCTTCGGCATGGGATTGTCGATGACGCGTGGCAAACACATGAACTCGGCTGCCCTGCTAACTTTGGCGGCCGAAATGAATGCGTTCACCAAATTCGTTGCCATGCCGATGCGTGGTCACGGGAACGTGACGGGCGCGGATGTCATCATGCGTTGGCAAACGGGCTATCCCTTCGGAATTTCATTCAATCGCGGCTACCCTCGGTACAACCCAGGTGAATTCTCGACGGTCGATGTGCTCGTACGTGGCGACACGGATTGCGCGTTCATCATTGGGGCTGACCCCGGTGCAACCATGCCGCAGCCTGCCATCGACCACTTGGCAAAAGTGCCAACCATCGTGCTGGACCCTCACGTCACGCACACGAGCAAGCTCGCACGCGTGCACATCACCACTGCTCCGGCTGGAATCTCTGCGCCCGGCACTGGCTATCGGATGGATGAGATCCCCATGCCATTGCGTCCCGCACTCACGTCGCCCTATCCTAGCGATGAAGAGGTCGTCCGACGGATCAACGAAGCGCTTGCAAAGAAACCTGATTGGATGGGCGAACGTCCTCAAATGCTGCAGACTCAAGTCTAGTCACACACATTGAATTGACGTCTCTGTTGCGTGTCGCATCCTCCGATCGATCGCAACAACAACGACCTTGAGGCCGAATCTCAGCCCGTCCCTGCCCGCCGGAGTAATTGAAAGGCTCATCGACGCATGCTTCGAATCACTGGTGGTACTGTCTACGATCCAGCCAACGGTATCGATGGCGAGGTCCGCGATCTTTTCATTGCGGACGGAAAGTTCGTCTCGTCCGTCAGTGGAGGCCGCACGATCGATGCTACGGGCTTGGTGATTTTCCCAGGCGGTGTTGATGTGCACACACACGTCGCTGGCGGATCGATCAACTTCGCCCGCGCCATGACGCCAGAGGACCATCGTCGCACGCAGGCCTTCATTCGAACGCAGACACGTCGCAGCGGCCTGGGCGGAATGGCGCCCACGACGTTCGCGACCGGCTATCTGTATGCGGGCATGGGTTTTACGACCGTCAACGAAGCGGCCGTTCCCGTCCTTTCGGCACGTCACACGCACGAGGAACTGACCGACATTCCGATTGTCGACAAGAGTTGCCTCGTTCTGATGGCCAACAACGAGATCATGTTGGACCTGTTGGAAGACGGAGAGTACGAACGTGCCAAGCACATCGTCGCGTGGCACATTTGGGCGGCCAAGGCGTATGGTGTGAAAGCGGTGAACCCAGGTGGAGTCGCTGCTTGGAAATGGGGAAAGGACGCGAAACAGCTGTCCGATCCGATCGAAGGCTACAAGACGATGACGCCGGGATCGATCGTCACCAACTTGGCACGAATGATCGACGAGCTCGGCATCCCGCATCCGATTCATCTCCATTGCAACAACTTGGGCGCGCCTGGGAATGTCAGCACAACCCTCGAGACGATGAAACATCTCGAAGGCCATCGTGCGCACTTGGCTCACTTGCAGTACCACGCCTATGGCGGAGACGATTGGACGACGATGAAGTCGGAATCGGCGCTGCTCGCTGAACACTTCAACGCAAGTCCCAACCTGACGACCGATGCCGGAGCCGTCCTGTTCGGCGATACCGTCACGATCACCGCCGATGGCCCGTGGCAGCACCTGCTTTACAAACTGACGGGTCGCAAATGGGGGAACCTTGACGTTGAAAACGAAACCGGTTGCGGGATCGTGCCCTACTCGTATCGACCCAGCAATCTTGTCAACGCGGTTCAATGGGCGACGGGGCTGGAACTCCTGCTTCTGATTGATGATCCATGGCGCGTCTTCTTGTCGACCGACCACCCCAACGGCGCCTGTTTCTGGCGTTATCCCGAAATCATCCAACTGTTGATGTCGGCCGACTATCGCAAGGAATGCATGGCCCCCTTGGCGACAAACGTGATGAATCGGATTACGTTGCCTGAGATCACTCGTGAGTACACGCTCTACGAAATCGCCACAATCATGTCGGCTGGCCCCGCTCGCGCGTTGGGTCTAAGCCAGAAGGGAAATCTTGGCTTGGGGAAAGATGCCGACATGGTGATCTACCACCATGACAAGGACATCGCCCGAATGTTTGGTCACCCACGTTACGTCATCAAGGGCGGCGAGATCGTGATCGAAGAAGGCGACATTCGTGAGACGCCCGATGGTTGCGAATTCATGGTCAAACCCTCGTATGACCCAAGCACCGACGAGTTCCTGCGTCCCTTGTTCGAGGATCGCTATTGCATGTCGTTTGAAAACTATCCCGTGGAAATGGAACGGATCGAAAACGCTGAGGTCCAAGAATGCAACGCGACCGAATGATCGGCAGCCTCTCACGGTGGTGCACCCTTTCACACGATGTCATGTCGTTTGAGAAAGTTTGATTCGAATGAGCACAATTAAGCTAACACTCAAGCAAGCCCCGACGGTCGTGCTGGAAGCCGAGGTCATCACACCGGACTCCTTCGCCGAGCAGTCCAATGAAGAGATTCGTTCCAGCATCGTTTACCACGGGAAACGTCAAAAGCGGCTGGATGAGTTCTTTGATGTGGAAGGAGAACGCAGCGACTCAATCGAACTCCATGGCAATCTTCACCGGGTCAGACAGATCGGACGCGGCATGAGCCGCGGTGAATTGATCGTGCACGGGAATGTCGGCATGCACCTGGGAGCTCACATGTCGGGAGGCTCCATCGAGGTCTTCGGAAACGCCGGAGACTGGATCGGGGCAGAAATGACGCAAGGCCAAATCCGTGTGCACGGAGACGCAGGACAGCAAGTTGGCGCCGCCTACCGTGGCAGCTTGATGGGGATGCGGGGCGGCATGATCGTGGTCGATGGAAACGCAGGCATCGAGGTCGGCATGCGAATGCGGCGCGGCACGATCGTCGTCGGCGGCACGGTTCGTGACTTCGCCGGTCTTCAGATGAAAGGGGGAACCATCATCTTGTGTGGCGGAGCCGAAATTCGAACGGGGGCGTGGATGCAACGTGGCACGATCATTTCGTTGAAAGAGCTCACGCTGATGCCGACGTTTGCGTACAGCGGCACCTACAATCCGACCTTCATGAACGTCTACGCTCGCAATTTGCAGCAGTCGGGAATTCCGTTGCCATATCAGGCCAGCGAGGGAAGCTACTTGCGATACTGCGGCGACGGTG
>JBPCVD010000544.1:0-5763 GCA_051010815.1 Rubripirellula sp. | reverse complement strand
GACAGCATCAGTGATGCGGCTAATGTCGTTGTGACCGACACGCTACCGGCGGGACTCACAGGAGTCCTGATCACGGCAGCCACCTCTGACAGTGCTGATTTCGACCCGGTCACTGGCACCGTGACCGTTCGTTATGACTTGATTCCCAACGGCGAAACACGAACATTTACTGTGACGGCTGACGTCGAGGAAGACGCAACCGGGACCTTGGTCAATGGCGGTACCGTCACATCCTCCGGCACCGAACTCGACTCAAGCAACAATAGCGACGACGCTTCAACGCTATTGACGCCCGACTTTGATGTCGTGGTGACGAAAATGGTCGATGACGATCTTCCGAATCCAAATGACACTGTCACCTACACGGTTTCGGTAGATAACGAAGGCCCGAGCACGGCGGCGGGAGTCATTCTCTCGGACGTCGTTCCCGCCGGCATGACGCTAGTCAGCGCCACGCTCGAGGGACAAGATGGAACTCTCGACAGTGGCACAGTCACTTTCGGTGCGATCGACCTGGCCTCAGGCCAATCAGCATCCGCGACTCTCATCTTCACCGTTGACCTGGGAACAAATGGCTCGGTCACCAATACGGCCAGCGTCCCCGACATGACGGCCTCGGGTGAAAACGACGCGACCAATAACTCTTCGTCGGTGGACGTCACCGTCGTCGCGTTGGCAGATCTGAGTATCGACAAGACAGTTTCCTCAGTTGATGCTCAGACCGGAGCTGAGTTGGTCTACACGATCACCGTCACGAACGCTGGCCCCTCTTCTGCCACCGACGTGATGGTGGAAGACACGCTTCCGGCAGGCGTGACCTTTGTCAGCGGTACCGGACCCAATGGCGAATCACTCACCGAAGACAATGGCGTTGTCACGGTCGATGGTGGGACACTTACCAGCGGAAGTGATTTCACGATCACGATCAATGCCACCATCAACGATGACGCGTCCGGGGACTTGATCAACAACGCGACTGTCACTGCTGCGACGTTTGATGGCACGCCCAACAACAACGCTGCGGCCGCGACGACGGCAGTCGATCCGGAAACCTCGTCCATCTCCGGCGATGTCTACGTCGACCGCAATAACAACGGAATTCGAGAATTCGATGAGGTGGGCATTGAAGGCGTCGAAATCACGCTCGGCGGCACAGACTCGCTTGGGAACACAATTTCGCAAGTCGTCTTCACCGACGCCAGCGGACTCTACGTCTTCAACAATCTTGCTCAAGGCACGTACTCAGTCACCGAAACACAACCGTCGCGTTACCGTGACGGCATGATGACCTTGGGGACGGGAGCAAACGCCGTGATCGGCGATAACGTCTTCACTGAGTTGGGACTGGCATCCGATACGGATGCCATCGACTTCAACTTTGGCGAACTGAATCAACTGCTATCAAAAAGAAGTTTCTTAGCTTCGTCCGAATAGGACACTGCAGTAGATACGTGGCGTCCCATTGGGAGCCGGTGATGCTAGGGACGCGCCACACGTATCGACTGCAAAGCTAGGAAGCATGAACGCTCGGCCTTCGGGGGGAGGCCGAGCGTTTTTCTATTCATCCTTCTTGATGACGCCAAAGAGGTGGCCGCCCACCGCATCGTGCTGCCACGTACCGGCGTATCGACCAGAGTGAATCATGACGCGTGCTCCGAAGTTCCCCATCCCGGGAATCCAAAAGGCGTCCATCGTGATCACAGGTGTGTTCCCGGCCCACAGGATCTTTAGGTCGAGCGGCACTTCGCTGTCCACGTCGCCATACTTGATTCGCGCGGTCAATCGATACATGTCAGGTTGAGCCAGTTTCTCACATTTGCTGATCGTGTACTCCTCCGTCTTCGGCAGTGCGTCTTCTTTTCCCTCGATCGTGAACTTGCCGACGAAACGCGCGCCGCTGAGGTAATCCGCCAACCGCTGGCCACGATCCGCTTCTTTCGCGTCCCCTTGCTTCGTATCCGAAGCCGCCGATTCAGCCTTGTCCTGATCCTTTTCTGGCGATGTCGTCTCCTGCGCTGCCGCATATCCGTTCAGGAACAATGCCATGGCAGCCACCGCCAGAGAATATCTACCGATACGTTTCATCACGAAATCTCCTGACCGAGTTTGAAAGCTCTGATCGTCCCATCTCCATGACCCAGGATCAACCGCGGAGATTCCAAACCGATTGCTCTCTGTCGAATTGAATTTGTGGGGATTGCCCTGGTGTAGCGGCACGCTTAATCTCCAACGAGCACCCTCAAAGCTCTCGATTCTCCTCCGAGGCCTCCCATGAAGACTCGTCGTACGTTCTCTGCCGTCCTCGCACTGCTTCTGATCTCGAGCGTCGTTGCCACAACCGGTTGTAGCGACGCGCGACCTGCGGAGGTGCAAAAGCGTCGAGACAACCTCGCAGAACTTGCGAACACGTACGTTGCCTTCAGTGAATCGAAGGGCTCGTCGCCCACCAATGTGACCGATTTCCTGGCGTTCATCGATTCGCAGCCCTCCTCCGATGCCTTGGTCGCCGCCAAAAGCGTGCTTGAGGAAGGTGATGTCGTAATGATTTGGGGCGGAGATCTGTCCGACGAACAAGCGAATTCTAGTTACGTGCTCGCCTTCGAGGCACGCGCTCCAGCATCGGGTGGCTATGTCGTGATGGCAGACGGTAGCGTTCAACTAATGACTGGCAAGGACTTCTCCGAAGCGACCATGCTTCCCCCTTCGCCGTAGTCGCGAACGATTCAGCTGAATTGCACAACCGTGTGAAGATCGTTCGTCCGAGCGGATCATGCTCACGCTTGTAACGATCAATGCGACTATTCGTGATGTACGTGAGTCTGCGGACTGCTGTGAGCTTTCTGGTCACGAAAGCCTTGCCTGTTCTTAAGAAGGGTGCCGAATACACCTTCAGAACGACCCACTCACAGAAGTGTGACATGGCGAATGGTATCGCAGTGTGCACTCTTCGGCGCAAACCCCTCCCTGCAATTGCGCCTAACCGGTCGTATCCACTCCCCAATCCGACAGACGCATGATGCAGTATCGGCTCCTACTGAACGGGCACAACGACATACCACCCGGTGTCGTTGTGCCCACAACCTCCGCTCATTCGAGCAGCGACCCCGCGTCTGCAAACCTCGTGCTTCCGTACGTCAACCGCAACGTCACGTCCGTCTCAGCCCTTGGTGTCCCATCCGTCGACCACGCCTGGCGTCTTGATGCGTTCTTGTCGCTTCGATCGCGGGCCAGCCGCATCGAAGAACTCTCGACGGCGAACCTTCGCCAAACTCACTCCCCATGCGTTGACGGTCCCGTGGTCGCTACCCAGGAAACGAGACGCTGGCACTCCGCAGCTTGCGTTCAGCATGTCACGCAACAAATGCCCACAGCGGCAACAGATCTCGGGTCGTTCGGGTTCATTCCGACCTTGAAGTCGAAAGTAAACCCGGGGACGCTTGCAGATAGCAGCATCACCATCACGACACGATCGGAGTTTTCGGACTTCACGATTCGAGCAGGTTCTCAGATCACAACCTTGTTGCCATCCGCCTCGAACGTTGGCATTGCCGCAGAAACTGCCGGTGGCGCCTTCGCGCCGTACTCCCGCTCCCGCTCGATTGTCACCGCTTCCGCAAGTGCGCCGGATTGCACCGCAGGTCTTGAATTCCCCATTAGCGCGGATCCCTCGGAATGCCTTGGCACAATTCCTGAGCTGATGGTTGGGAAGACGTGGCCGATCGATGCAAGCGCCGAGCGACGGGCTAGCACGGCGATGGACGGTCAGCTCCCAACCGAGCCAGCTCACAGAGACTCTGGCAACACGACTCCCCGCAAGCAAGTTCCCGCCATCTCGAAGGAAACTGCTCCCAGCTGGAGATCCTGGTCGTTCATCGCGGCCTCTGTCAATCAACCGAATGACAAGACCAAACCCGCTTCCCTCACGCAAACTTTCAGCGAGGTCCGCTCGGGTGCGGAAACATTCGAAGCAACGATCTCCGCAGGCAAACCAACACCGCTTGCTATCGATGATTCTCAGGCTAGGCCTTTACTCGTCCCCTTCTTCCAATTCTCCGTGGTTGCAAGCGAAACGGCGGAGCATGCGAGAACCCAGACCTATTGCCTACCTTCAACGACTCGTGACCTACGTGGATGGTGCACTCGAAGCGTAGCAGCCGAGTTCACCATTCCGGGTCAACACGATGCTTCGGTACGCAGCTTGGTCGGAGATTTCCATCCTCTCGGAATCGAGATGACATTGCACGCCAACGTCGAACTGGTCGTCGCTTCCTGCGATCACCTCGACCCTGGTCCAATGGAAATGAGTCCATGCCGAATTCATGTTGCCGCGGGCATCGATTCGTGTTGCGTATCCCGATCCGTTGATACGTCCGACGTCGAACTTGAATCGCAATGCCATGATCACTTAGTCGACGACTATTCGATCATCGTCTGGCAAACTGGTCGTGAGTTCGGCGTGGCGAATCCGATCTTCCAAATGGAATTCTCTACACCGCAGCCGGTACATCGGCAGGCTCGATCTCGATCGACTCTGGTGCTGTCGAACAGTGAATCGTTGCCGATCGCAGCGTTCACACAAGTGGATTGCATTGATCGAAGCCAACACGTCGTTGCAAGCTTTCGCGTGGAGCCAGACGGTGAAATCCGAAGCCGCGAAATCATGCGAAGCATCGAAGCCTGCTCGAACCAATCGTCTCTTGAACAGGGGCCGCAAGGATGCGTTTTCGTTGATCCCTCCCCAACGATCCGTGATGTAGTCAGGTCAACCTCTACATTCGAAATCCATTGCGACCCCCGGGACATCCCCGAAGGGCCTGACTCCCTCCCCAGGCTACTTCGGGATGTCCCGGTGCATTTGTTTGCTGGATCATGCGAAGAGGTTGAGACAAGCATGCTCGTCACCGAAATGACGCCATCCGCGTTGCCGCATTTTCATGCCACGAACGTTAGCATGGATGCTGTCGACTCTTTCGAAGAAAAACCTTTGTCCGTCGACGTGATGAAACGCACGGACGAGGTCTGGACCTATGGCGATGGCGTCGACGGAACGGTCCTGAGTCGGGCTGGTGCGAATTCCGCTCGTGAAAGCGACGAAACGCCCAACGATGGGAACCTGCTCCTGTGCGTTATGGCACCTCCCATCACCGAACTTCCGTCTCACGTGGTGCAGGCTTGCTCGACGGATCATGTTGCATGCCCCGGACGAGATAACGCCAAATCCTTTGTGATCGATGCCTCGCATCCAGCCCTGAATCCACGCTCCACTCGGGGCTCGATCCAGTTGCAATTCTCGCAACGCGGCTGCAAGCATCCCGATGCGGTGACTCTCAACGATGCTGAACGCACTGACGAGCTTACTGAAGCATGGACGCTAAATGCTTCCGTCATGAATGTTGGACTCGGAAATTCACGCACCCTGCCACCCGCCGCCTTGATCGGCATCAAACATTCGGGTGTTCACCATCTGCGTGAAGGCGTCGCGGTTGCGGGTATCAACTCAGCAAGAAGTCACGACCACAACGCAATCTTGATCGCTCCCCATTTTTCGGGAAGCAGGTGCACCACCAGTCTCGTGCCTCAGTTCCTGAACGTTGCTGCTTACTCCAGCATTTCGAAATCGCGGTTGAGCAAATGCTGCGGTCAGACGCAGGTTCTCGCCAATGCACGATTGGATTCTCCCTTGCCGACGAATACGCATATCGTCGGAGGCAGGCTCACGGCCAACGCTGCAATCCGCGAAATGAACGCGTTCCGATCCACCAC
>JBPCVD010000543.1:0-3735 GCA_051010815.1 Rubripirellula sp. | reverse complement strand
TGTTTGGCTCGGGTTAACAGGTTGAGAGTCTTTGAGTGTTTGCAGATCGCGCGTTGCTTTCGCCGGCGGGCACAGAGGGCGATGGACATTCCGCCCTGCATCGTGGTTCCGCAGACGTAGTGACGGTTCCGCTTGTTGCCTTTGCTGCTGTAGGAATGCGTCATCGGTCGGCCACAGGTCTTGCACTGCAGCAAGTCTTTGAGCAAGGCATGATGCTTGTTGCGAACCGCAGTTCCGCCAGCTTTGCGATTCTTGGTCAATCGGGTTTGAACGCGATTGAATAGCTCCACAGGCACGATACCGAAGTGTTCGCCTGAGTGGATTTCGTCTTTGTACTTGATCCTGCCGATGTACGTGATGTTGGTCAGTAGCTTATACAACGCGTATCGCGTGAACGATCGGCCGCCTGGTTGATCGCCTTTCATGGTCACCCATCGCTTCGTTGTCCAACCACGTCGTTTGATCTCACGAATCGTTGGCAGCAACGATTGATACTCAAGATACAACTCAAGAATCTGGCGAACGCGGGCAGCCTCGATCTCATCGACGACTAGTTTCGTGTGCTCAACGGTGTATCCGAGTAGTGGCATTCCATCGGACCATTTGCCGCGCCGGCGTGAGGCTGCCACCTTGTCACGAATCCGCTCGCTGATCATCTCCCGCTCGAATTGGCCGAACGACAGCAGCACGTTCAAGACAAGTCGGCCTATGGAGGTCGAGGTGTTGCACTGCTGTGACACGCTGACGAACGAAAACTGGTGCGAATCGAACGTCTCGATGATGCGAGCGAAATCGAGTAGCGAGCGGCTGAGTCGATCCACTTTTAGGAGATGACGCAATCAATCTTGCCAGCTTCGATGTCAGCCGGCAGACGTTTGAGTGCAGGCCGTTCCATATTGCCACCGGTAAAACCACCGTCGTCATACACTTGAGTGCCGACCTCCCAGCCCTCGTGCTTCTGTGACGCGACGTAGGCTTCGGCCAAATCACGTTGGGCGTCGAGCGGATTCAACTCTTCTTGAGGCCTTTTTCGGTGCTTTTGCGAGTGTAGATGGCACAGCGGACGACCCTCTCGGCTTCCAAGTATGCTGCTATGTGTCGAGTATTGAAGTTCGCCCTCTCGGCTTCGACCGTAGGGCCTATCGCTGCAACTCGAACGTCAATCTTCCAAGACAGAGTCTCGGGGACCGCTAGGCTTTCAACCTCAAGCCGTTGTGCATGTGTTACAGTGGCTCGGTAAAGGGAATATCATGCGAAACATCTATGCCGTACTGTTCATTCTTGCACTAACTTCACCCGTGATTGCCCAATCCGAGCACCAGCGCCGCAACGCCCTGACGCGCGAGGAAGTCACGGCGAAGCAGCAACAGCGACAAGCCATCCTTCGGGCGTGGAAGCAGAATAGCAATGACCATTTCAAGCGACTGCGTCAACAGCGGTCCGAAGCGATCGAAGCGTACCACGCCAACCCGGATGACCCCGACGCGAAAGCAAAGGCGGTGGCGATGACCGAGGCGGCGAAGAAGCTTTACCTGCGCATCTTTGAGAAGCACGTCGCGATGCAGATCTGGGACTTTGACGAGGATATGAAGGACCAGTATCTCGGAAGTGGTCGTGAGATGCCGGAAGACTATGAGCGGCGACTGGTCGACTACAGGGCGAGCTTGGCCAAGAAGAAGCTTCGCCCTATCGACTGGAACATCGAACCGACGCAGAAGAACTAGAAGAGAACACCAGTTGAATTGTTATTGGGCGGCTCCGTCGATTGACGGACGCTAGCCCAGTAACGTTTTTCAGTGGAACACATCATTGCCGCGCTGACGTAAAACCGGCAAACGCGAATGGCGACGGCCATCAACCTCCGGCCGCCAATTCCGTCGTGTAATTCCGTCGTGTAATGCATCCTCTATTGCGGCCGATCCACTGAATCAAGTCCGCTTCCGATTCGAACACTCACAACACTGCAGGTCGCGACGTGCGATTTAGGTTGCAATCAGCCTTCCCTGCGAACGGCGGTATCTCAGAGACGCCGTGCACTGTGTTATGCTGTGATTTTGCTGGACTTCCAGTTGATCCAACCACGCGGGCGTGTCAAAGGGCATATCGTGCACCACAGAATCTTCCTAATTGCGGCCATGATTTTCGCGACATGTCCTGCTATGGCTCATGATGGCCACAAGGAATCGGGCTACGTTTCCGAAGCCAGTCGCATCGTGGGAACCTATTCGCCCGAGGTTCGCAGTCATGCGGCTGCCTCGATGTCTGATGCTGGTAGAGCTTTCGTTGCATCGCTTGACGAAGCGCAACGCGACCAAGTGCTAGAAGAGTTGACGAGTGCCGAGCGAGAAAAGTGGACGAACCTGCCGCAGAGATCGGGCAATGGAGGACTCGCCCTTGGCAAATGCAATGAAACGCAAGTGAAGGCGTTTTGCGATTTGATGGCAACTCTGCTCAGTGAGAAAGGCTACGACAAGATTTGCCACGTCATGCTGGCCGACGACCAATTGCTTGAGGGAGGAAATCCTCGGCCCGGCTTCGGTACGGAGGACTTCTTTGTCGTTCTGTTTGGCGAGCCATCAGCTTCGGAGCCATGGGGTTTTCAACTAGACGGACACCATCTCGGTTTGAACCTGTCCATGCACGGTGAAAAAATCACCTTGGCGCCCAGTCACACCGGAGCTCAGCCCATCAAATTCAAGATTGGCGACAAGGAAATCCGTCCTTTGGCAGCAGAGAATGATGTCGCATTCGAGCTCGTAGGCAGCCTCAATGAAGATCAACAGCAGTCAGCCATTTTGTCGGCTTCCAAAGGCAATTTGGCAGCCGGGCCAGGCAACGATCAGATCCCGAAGCTCAATGGCGTTTCGTGCGATACCTTTACGGCATCGCAGCTTCAATTGCTAGAAGAACTCGTTTTTCAGTGGGTTGGAATCTTGCCGCCCGAGCAGGCTCAGCTACGGATGAATGCTCTCAAGCAAGAGTTCTCAGACATGAAGTTTGGCTGGCGAGGAGGGACAACCAACGGAGACGCCATCTACTACTCAATCCAAGGTCCAACGCTGTTGATTGAGTACGCAGCTCAAGATCGCCAAGCCAATCACATTCACACGATTTACCGTGATCCAACGAACGCTTACGGAAAGCAACTCGAGGGCAAGTAGGACGATTCGATCACCGCGACGTCAATTGATCTGCCGCTGAGCATAATCGCTGCGAGCTGTTAGACGTCTCGACTCCTGACTCCAACATCACCTTGCTTCGCGCCTGCGTATCTCGCTTGTCGCATCAAGCTCGTCCGTTTTGGGCATCACTAACTCCATCAAGACTAAGTCGAATGCTTGGAAGGAGTATTGGTCAACTCTCGTTTACCGGTCTCGGCGACAGGTGTGCCAGACTCTGCCTGCTTCAACGCAAACGCGATCTGCTCAGTTGAAAAGCCGAGACCCCTTCACACTCATCTCTCCTTGAATAACGACCAGATTCTTTCATTTTCAATGATTCAGAGTTTTGGGCGCAAGTCACCTGGCGTGCTGAGTATGAAATAGACTTGTGCAGCCGTCGACCAAGTTGGAGTTGTGGCCAAGTGTTCAGATCTGTGTGTTTAGAGAAGACCAACCAGAACCGGGAGAGCTGGAAGCCTGGATATCCGATTGTCAATCGTTTACTGAATGGAGTTTCCGGCACGCGGCAAGCAGCCGGCTTGAGACTCCTTTCTCATGGCAACTCAGTTTTTCA
>JBPCVD010000542.1:0-10605 GCA_051010815.1 Rubripirellula sp. | reverse complement strand
CGCGAATGAATTAGCTGGAGGCGTTTTCGACGAAAACACGGTTGAGTTCATCGAGCTTTTCAACTCGATCAAAACTGTCTGCGATTTCCATGTCGTGTGTGACCATCAGGAGAGAAACGTTCTCTTCGCGACAGGTACGACGAATGAGTTTCAGAACGCTTTCCGCGCTGACCGGGTCAACATTTGCTGTCGGTTCGTCTGCGAGTAGCAACTTCGGTTTTCCCGCCATGGCTCGCGCGATCGCGACCCGTTGTTGTTGGCCCACCGACAACTGTCCGGGGCGATAGTTCGCACGATCTTCCAGTCCGACTCGAGCCAGCAGGTCGGCCGCACGCGCCGGGTCGTGCGAACCCTGGCCGAAGGTCATGCCCAACCGAACGTTTTCCAACGCCGTGAACGCAGGCAACAAGTTAAAGGTTTGAAAGACGTATCCGATGGCACCGGCGCGGAACCGATCACGACCTTGCTCGCTGAGCCGAGTCATTTCGTGACCATCGATCTGAATGGACCCCGTGTCGGGGACCAGGAGTCCAGCGATCAGGTGCAAGAGCGTCGTCTTCCCCCCACCGCTTTGGCCGATCAACGCGACTTGTTCAGCCTCGCCAACCTGGAATTGCGGGATGTCGAGCACGACCAAGCTTCCACCTCCGGGCTGGTCAAAGCTCTTCCGCACATCGGCAATGTTGAGAATTGGTTTCATCGTCGCCTCATGGCACGTTGTAGTCCCCGATCTGCGTCTCTCTTCTTCAAAGATTCGCGTTTGTCGTGGAGTTTCTTACCTTTGACCAGCCCCATCACACATTTGGCGATGCCTCGGTCGTTGAAATAGACACGTAGTGGGATCAGGGTCAGGCTGCGTTCATGAGCGCGTCCCGCAAACTTCTCGAACTCACGGGCGTGAACAAGCAATTTACGAGGCCGCCTTGGATCATGGTTCCACATACCCGCATTCTTGTAGTGAGCGACATCCGCCCCGGTCAGCCAGAGTTCGCCGTCTTTAACCCGGATGTATGCCTCATCAAGTGAGAGGTTTCCTTCTCGCATCGATTTGACTTCGCTGCCCATCAGCATCATTCCGCATTCGACGGAATCGAGAACTTCGTAGCGGTGCCGAGCTTTGCGGTTTTCGGCCACGTTGGTCAGTTGAGGCCCCGGCTTCTTTTTGCCGGAACGCTTCTTGCCTTCGGTAGGCTTCGCTTTTTGCTTCTTATTTCCCATATCGAGCAGGATTGTAAGCCCGTGAGACCTTTTGACGTAGTCGGCCACTTCGGTCACGACTCGGCCGCCACAATTTTGGCTGGAAAGTCGTAATCAGGTGCAAGCAAGGCGAGAACGGGCCGATCCCAGCCATGGTCGGAAATCGAGTTCCCACTACAATGCGTTTGTCGGCTCTGTTTGGTTCACCCTTTTTTGGTTGTCGCCCCCAGAATGGCATTTCGACTTCCCGTTGTTGCAGATCCTGAGATTCCCGAAGGTGCCCCTGTCTCCGCGACAGGGCGGCTGCCGCGGTGGCTCAAGCGACCCATTCCCACGGGTAACGCGAACCACATGACCCAGGGTTTGTTGGATGAACTGAAGCTGGAAACCGTTTGCGATAACGCGAAGTGTCCCAATCGGATGGAATGCTACAGCCAGCAGACGGCGACGTTCATGATTCTGGGGAACGTTTGCACGCGGCCGTGCGGATTCTGCGCGGTGCATCGTGGCCGTCCGCCGGAAATGCCGGAGTTGGATGAGCCGGAGCGTGTGGCGGAAGCAGCGGCGCGACTTGAGCTCAAGCACGTCGTGATCACAAGTGTCACGCGCGATGATTTGCCCGATGGGGGTGCCGACCACTTCTATCGATGCGTCGTCGCTGTCCGAGAACGAACCGGGGCGACCACGGAAGTGTTGACCCCTGATTTTGTCCATTGCAAGCCAGCCCTTGAACGCGTCATCGAGGCTCGCCCCGACGTGTTCAACCACAACATGGAAACGGTCCCGCGTTTGTATCGCCGCGTGCGAGGTCCCAAGAGTGATTACCGTTGGACGCTCGGGATGATGAAACAAGTCAAGGCCTACAATCCTGATGTGAAAACCAAGAGCGGACTGATGCTTGGCCTGGGCGAAGAACGGGGTGAGTTGCTGGAAGCTCTGGCTGATCTCCGCGAACACGATGTGGACTTCCTGACGCTCGGCCAATACTTGCAGCCGGGCGAGAAGTACTTACCGGTCGTTCGCTTCGTCCCTCCTGAAGAGTTTGATGAACTGGGCGAGATCGCTGAAAAGATGGGATTCAAAAAGGTTGCCAGCGGACCCTTCGTTCGCAGTAGCTACCACGCACGTGACATGGCCGAAACCGATTGCAGCTGAGTGATCGGAATTCAGTTGCCTGACAGCGAGCGGATTCGCTGGCTCACCTGATCGATGGTGTCGTGCCAAGTTCCGAGTTGAGTCTGGCGGACGAGCTGCAACGACGGATACCAACGCGTCTCTGTGCCCGTTCGTAGCCATCGCCAATCGGGAACTTGCCCAAGGATCAGGGCCACCGGGACGCCGACGGCGCCGGCCAGATGTGCTAGAGACGTATCGGTGGTCACGACCAAATCGAGATGGTGAAGGATTGCGGTTGTGTCGGTGAAAGCCCCACCTTCGGTATCGACGTGGTCAGGCAGTCTCAGGATTGACGATGCAAAGTCGACTTGCTCCAACTGCTCACATCCAAATCCGTGCTGCAGATTGATTAACTGGACTCCGGGGATGCGTGAGATAGGTTCCAGCATCTGCAGTGGAATGCTGCGATAGACATCGGCGTCGTGCCCTGGGTTTCCTTGCCAGTTAATGCCAACACTTAGCGAACGCGAATGTTCGTCCATCCAGCGTTTCCAGTAGCCAATGAGCTCGGATGAAACGGTGAGGTAGCCACCACCGTCGCTGAAGAGATTCTCTCCCCAAGCGATCTCATTCGTTTCCGCGTAGATCAGGTCGATCACTTCGATGAAGGACGCATGATAGTCAGTGGCGGGGATGGGCCCGGTATCGAGCACCAAGCGATCGATCCCGGGAGCTGAAGTGAATAGGGGCAGCAGTCGCTCACTGCACTGCACCAAAACGGTCGCCCCACGCTGACGCAGTTCTGCGGCGACTCGAATGAACTGAATGGCATCTCCCAAGCCCTGTTCTGGATAGAGAAGCACCGACTTGCCAGCGACCGGTTCACCATTCCATTGCCGCGCCGAAGTGCTCGGCCGGTACATGCCCGGCATCCGCCAACGCCACCGATACTCTTGCCAGCCGGTCTCGAACTCACCAAGCAAGAGGTGGATCACACCAAGATTGCGATGCAGTTCCGCGTTGTCTGGCGCGTGCTTCAATCCTTCCCGGTACCAGCGAAGGCCACGCTCGATCTGCCCGGTCCAGATCCAAAGCGTGCCACGATTCTTCAGCGCGGACAGGTAATCCGGTTTCTGAGCAAGCGATTCTTGGAAACAATCTTCGGCTTCATCGACACGACCCAACATCCGCAGCGAGTTGCCAAGGTTATTCCATGCGATCGGGAATTGTCGACGAACGGCGATCGCTTGCCGATACGAATCGACCGACGCTTCGAAGAGACGCTGGTCAAATTGTGCGATCCCAAGGTAGGTCAGTGCATTGGCGTCGCGGGCATTGGTTGCAAGGACACGACGGTAGAGTTGTTCCGCTTGGCGAAGATGTCCAGCTTGGTGAAGCTGCCATCCCTGTTGCAACAACGCTTGCGGATCAGACATCTGCCTACTCAGTCGGGAAACGAAAAAAGGCGACGCGTCGGACAACGCGTCGCCTGAGAGTTGAAAGTGGTCGATTCGCCAAGATTAGTCGAGGAATCCGACCAAGTCTTGACTCCGACTCGGCTGTTGCAATTTGCGAACAGCTTTGGCTTCAATCTGCCGAATTCGCTCACGCGTGACCTTGAAGATATGGCCGACCTCTTCCAGCGTGTAGCTGTAGCCGTCGCCCAGTCCGTAACGGAGTTTGATGATCTCACGTTCACGATACGACAACGACTTCAGCACGTTACTGATGCGGTCGCGAAGCATTTCCTGGGTGGCGCCGATTTGCGGGCTTTCCGCGGTGCCATCGGGCAGGAGGTCACCGAATTGGCTGTCTTCACTATTGCCGACAGGCCGGTCGAGTGAGATCGGAAAGCGGCTCATGGTGAGAACGCGACGAGCTTCTTCGACGGTCACATCGGCACGCCGAGCCGTTTCTTCGATCGTTGGCTCACGACCAAGTTCCTGAAGCAGTTGACGAGCCACGTTGCGGACGCGACTCATCGTTTCCACCATGTGAACCGGAATTCGGATCGTTCGGCTCTGATCGGCAACGGCACGGGTGATCGCCTGGCGAATCCACCACGTCGCGTAAGTACAGAACTTGAATCCACGACGATACTCGAACTTATCGACGGCACGCATCAGACCGGCGTTGCCCTCTTGGATCAGATCGAGGAAAGATAGGCCACGATTTCGATACTTCTTCGCAATCGAGACCACCAACCGCAGGTTCCCCTCGCTCAGCTCACGTTTGGCTTGCTGATACTCGGCGTAAACCGTGTTCAACATTTTGACGCGGTTGCGGAGCGATGTAGGAGTTTCCTGACATGCCGTGAGGATCTGGCGACGCTCGTGAAGGAGTTCTTCACGAACTTCGCGGCCATGCTTGGTGCGTTTTTGAGCGGTGATCTCACGATCGATCTCGGACAATCGATTCGAGAACTTCTCGAGCAAATCGATGCGAGTTTCGATTCGCTGGGTTCGCAGGCCAAGCTCTTCGATCAGACGCACGGCTCGACGTCGTCGACGAGCCAGCGAACGCCAAGCTTCAGCGCGACGACGCTGAGACGCAGTTTTGCTGAGCGAGACCTTCCAGTCGTGGCGGTTACGGCGTAGCAGCGTTTGCAGCGTGCGCAGGTTGTGAGGCAACCGGCCAATGATCTGCTCTTTCTCAAGCCGATCGGTCACCGAAACTTGAACGGTACGATCGAAAGGGAGTTGGCCGCGATAGACCTTCTTGAGAGTCTTGTAGGCCTCGACCAATACGAAGTGATTCTCAAGCAGTTTGGTGCGGAAACGACGGCGCGTCTCTTCAATTCGCTTGGCAAGTTCAATTTCTTGCTTTCGCGTCAGCAGAGGGATCTCACCCATTTGGGTGAGGTACATTCGCACTGGATCGTCCGACCATGACTCGCTTTCATCAGTCGCAAGTAATTCGTCGGGGCTATCAAGTTGGACTTCGCCATCAGCCTGTTCTGCGATGGCGACAGCGACATTGTTGTCTTCGTTGTCGTCGACAGGCAGCTTTCGAAAGCCACCAGTCATGGCCTCGGTGCTTTGAGCTGCGACGGCTTCAAATTCGTCCAGTAGGGTATCGAACAAGGGAGGAACTCCTCGCGCGGAAGCGTTGGTTGGTGTCGGATACGGAGCTGACTGTCTCACGCGGTCTGAGTCTCGACCGTGATCAATGATGTTCGGGCTGCTCGGCGTGCTCCCTTCCCGGGATGGCCAAATTCAGCGCTCAAGTGAAATCAAAAACTCAGGCCCCGGCGAAGGGGACGTGAGAGAATCAGCAACAGGTTTAAGTTTTCGAGTCAGCGACTCAGCAGGCAAATCGGTCTGAAGGAAACGGGATCAGTTCGGATGACGCATGGATTCAAAGTTACTTACGGGTGCACGTCCTGCGCCGTTCGGAATTCCCATTTTTGAGAGAGGATGTTGAAACACCAAAGTGAGCGACCTAGCGGGTAGTTATTTGCCCAAGATAGAAATGAGTAATCTCGATCCACCGGCCGAAACCAGCGGGAATGATGATGACTAACAAACTCTACCACTCGATGCTCAAGGATTTCTGACACCCTTCCGAAATGGAAAAACTTTAGGTTTGGGGGAGTCTTTTGCATTGAAAGTGATTTTTTGTCGTCGCTCCCGGTGTGGTTACGACAACGCTCTCTCTCAATCTTTGAAACTCACCCATCCAGTTGGGTTGAAATTGAGCCACACGTAAGAACGAGATGGTCGAGACGTGGAATTCCCACGCTTCAAATCACCCGCATTCCGACCGTCATCAAGATCTTGCGAACATTCGCAAGAATAAAGACGTATCGAGAAGTTCCCCCGGTTCACGCAATTTCAAGCCTTCGGCTCTGCCTTCCTGGCTGCACTCGGCAAAGTTGACCACGCAAGATGCGACTCGACTCATTCGGTCACGGGGACGAACAAAACAGTTCGTTGTTATATTGCCACAGTTCGCCGTTGGGCGATCGGGCAGTTGGGCGGGTGGTGCCGTTTGCTCCCTTGGATTCTAGTCACCTCGATCCCGCGGTCTAGTCGGCTCACCTTCAAATCTTCACCAATTATGCATCTTCTGCCCTGTCCGAATTGCCAGACTGAGATCCAAGTTGCCCCCTCGCAGGCGGGCGATTCGCTGACCTGTCCAGAGTGCCAGACCGAGGTGGCAATACCGAGATTGGGAGATCTCCGCCAACTGCCCCGAGCTGAGCAGTCTGAATCGGAGGAGCCGACCACGTCCGCAGGTGCGTCTGGACCTGCTCGGGGCGGATTCCTGGCACTCGCCGGGATCGCTTTGGGAAGCCTTCTGATTGCCGGTTATTGCGGGATTCGTTGGGGTTTGATCGATGTCCCAGCGACCACTGACGAGCACATCGCGATGATTCGCGAGCAGTACGCCTCGGTCCCGCCTGCCAAACTGATTCGAGAGTACGAGCAGATGGACCGCGACGGCATCGATCTTGGATCGCCCTACACCTACAAAAAGATCGGGCTGGAGAAAGAGGGTTGGGGAAGGAATGCCAGCATCGCGGGTGGCGTTGGATTCCTGGCCTTGCTCGGCGCCGCGGGTCTTGCTGCGGTCGGTCGCAAACGTTAGGCCCGCGCGGACACTTGGTTCAGCCTTTCTTTCGACGCAGCACATAGACCACGTCCTCGGTCGCACCATCGACCTCAATCGCGTCATCCATGTCGTAGGCGAAGTTGAATGTCTCGACGGTCTCCCAGCACTCGCTGTCGGCAATCAACTTGTTCATTTGTTTCGGTGTGTAACTTCGAAGCACGAGTTCATCCACGATCCGGAAGCTTCGTGATGGACTGTGCACGTCGAATTGAATGCCGAAACGTTCCACCCGACTGCGGCGATTCCGTTCCTTGGTCCACATGTGGGTGTTGATGGAAAGGTGACCACGCCGCGCCGACCACGATTCGGTTTCGCTCGGCGCCACTTCGCTCGGCGTCAGGTGGACACCTAATAAATACAGACCGCCTACGCGGATTGCCTTGCCCATGCATCGCAGATGGTTCAACCCTGACGCTTGACTGGCGAGATGGCGGAAGCTGTTGATTGTATTGAAAGCAATGTCATACCGGCGTGGCACGCGAAAGTTGGACATGTCCGCGACGAAGGCTTTTGCGTCCACGCCGTGTCGAGAAAATCTTGCGTTGCAAAAGTCGACAGCTTTCGGATTCAGGTCGAGTCCGCCAACTTGGAACCCTCGCTTGGCCAACGCGTAGAGAAGTCGCCCCGTGCCGCAAGCAGGTTCGAAGAACTTCTCGGGTGGCCGCTTCATGAACCGATCACCGCAGCCAAGGATGAACTTCACTTCGGCGGCGCAGTCGGCACCAAAGACGAGATCGTAATACTTGGGATGATCGTAGATCGACTCGTTGACGGTCTCGATGGAGTAGGCTTCGGCGTTCACGTGTCGGGGCTCAAAGGGGCGAATTCAGAAAAGATTGGGCGAACGATCGATGGCCGCATTTCGTGCTTGCGGCTACCGAACCGGTTGTAGTCCGAGGGACCGCCGCAGCACACCGATCTGCCCGGCGTGGATGTGCTCATGTAACGGACAGAACAAGACCGCACCTAACTTGATGGGGAACGCTGCGTAAGGCATCTCGACCGGTTCCAACAGCGTGTCGGAGGATACTTTGGCTAGCTCGACCAGCGACCGCTCGAATACTTCGTTCATCCGCTCAAGCAACGCTTCCGGTGAAGGTTGCTTCGATGGATCACTCGAAGGCGTCGAACTGCGACTGTAGGTCTTGCGAAATCGACTCGGTATCAGGTCGAGGTCTTCCGGAGAGCGGCCCCGAATTCGGAACATCAACAGTCCATACTGACTGACGGTCAGATGGCCCACCTGCCATGCGATATTCGAGGGCAGTCCCTCGGGGATCTCGAACCAGCGATCCTGGGGCGTTTCGCTGAGTAATCCAAGCACGTACTCGCGAGCAAATCGAATCTGGCCGACGGCACCGAGAAGCATCGTCGCCGCGTTGGCCGCATCGGGAAGGTTGGGTAAGTCTGAAGCGTTCATGACGCGGATAATATCAGACTTCCAATTGCAGCGATGCCAGGCGCCGCTCACCGCCGTCTTGGGTCCGTCAAGCATCCGCGGTCACGTGGCTCGTCGAGCATCTGCCGTCACGTGACTCGTCGATGGCAAGTTAGGCCGCGGATCGACGACTTGTCTGCGTTGCCCGTGACGTCTCTGCAAGCTCGCCCTCTGCTGGGTCATACGCGATTTCCAGCTCCCGCAGTGCCGTGCCTACCCGCTCGGCGAATTCGTCCAGAGATTCACGTCGCTTGGGATACATCGGCTCGCTGAAGTAGTAATCGACGACCGAAAAAGGTTTCGGTATCTGGATCCGGTCCCAGGTGCGTTTCAGAATCCAGCGTCCAGAAGGAATCGCGACCACTGCCAACACGGGTGTCTTTGTTTTCCTCGCCAGAAGTCCGATGCCCTTTTGTACGGAGCCTCGTGGGCCGCGCGGTCCATCGACAGCCAGCATCGCGGGGTGGCCGTTGCCAACATGTTGGATCAGAGCTTGAAGTGCCGTCGCACCCCCTTTGTCTGCCGAACCGCTGCTGCCACGAATCGGAACGTGGCCCGCTATTCGCAGCGCTAGCACGACGATTTGACCATCGTCCGACCGGGAAACCATCGTGCCACTACCGGGCTCGGCACCCAGGGCGCCCGCGAACTGCTCTGCATGCAGCGCCGCGATCAGATTGTTCACGCCCTCACCCGCCATCGCACGACGTGGGTCGTTGTGATATCGCAGGCGACAAGTCAGTCGCAGCGTCAACATCAGAAGCCCTACCAGCCAGGGTGCAATCCGTTTCATTCCTGTGATACCTAGAGGTCAGAACACTTCCCCGTTCCACAATGACCCATATACGAACTCCGTCCGCCGCGATGAAACCTCAAAAGAGATGCAATGCTAGCAATGAGATGATTTGCCATTTCCATGCATTGCTTCTTTGTCAGCCTAAGCTTCCTCGATACTGGCCTGGCGTCTGACCAATCTCTCGTTTGAAAACGACGCTGAAGTACTCCGAGTGTTTGAACCCGGTCAGCGTTGCGATCTGTGCCAGCGGCAAGTCGGTTTCACACAAGAGTTGCTGCGCTCGCTTCATCTGGACACTGCGGATCTCGGCTTGAGGTGAACGTCCTACCGACTGTCGAAACCTCCGTTCCAAAGAGCTTCGTGCGATCGGGATTTCTCGCAGGATGTCGGCAACGGACAACCCGATGCAGGCTCGGTCGCGAATGATTTTCAATGCGGCAACGACGTCTCCATCGTCGATCGCCATGACGTCGGTCGACTGCCGAGCCGCCACGCCGAGCGGTTTGATCTTCACACAGCGGTTGTCGAGCTTGTCGCCCCGCATCAATTGGTCCAGCATCTCGGCTGCCTCGTATCCGATGCGTTCGGCTGCCGGAATCACGCTGGAGAGTGGCGGTTGGCAGAAGTCGCAGATGACTTGATCATTGTCGACACCGATCACGGCGACTTCGTCGGGGATCGAGAGTCGAGCGGCGCGACAGCCTTCGAGGACATGTTGGCCACGGAAGTCATTGCAGGCCAGGATGCCGATCGGTTTGGGCAGCGACTTCAACCATGATTCGATTTCAGTTTGTTGGTTCTCCCAACCTGTCCGTCGTGCCTGTGCCCAATCGGAACTGTGACATTCAACCTTGTGACCTTGGTCCGCTAATTCTGCAGCAAATCCACGGTATCGGCTCTCGGACCAATGATGATCGGTGAATCCGCAAAACGCGAAGTGGTTCAGTCCGCGGTGAATCAAGTGATCGGCGGCCATGCGGCCAATTGCATCGTGGTCATTCCAGATCGAGGGGAGTCCCTGATCGCCATAGATGTCGGTCAGATTCACCGTTGGAATTCCCCACTTCAAGATGATGTCCGCCATCTCGGGGGTCGTGGAACGGGTGATGATGCCGTCGCCGTCCCATCTTCTCAGCCATGCGGGTGGGGAAACGAGTAGCTCACGAAGATCGAGCTGAACCGACCACGGCGGGTTTTCCACCAGGTACCTGCTGATTCCCTCGAGTACACCACGACCGAAGGACATGGCCGTGTCGACAATCAGCAACACGTGCGGTCGCTGACCATCAGAACTGCCCGCACGTCGTGTTTTGAGTGGTTTTGCGCTCGTCACTCCAAAGATCCCACACGAAGTTCGTCGTTCACGGTTGCCGACGAACCCGTCGGCCCGACGATGATTCTCAATTCTGCGGCAAGCTATGGGGGTGAGCTTACCGTACCGGAA
>JBPCVD010000541.1:0-9838 GCA_051010815.1 Rubripirellula sp. | reverse complement strand
GACAAAGCCTGCTGCAGTGACGACAAAGCCTGCTGCAGTGACGACAAAGCCTGCTGCAGTGACGACAAAGCCTGCTGCAGTGACGACACTACTTGTTGCACGGTTGGAGATTTGGTCATCAACGATGCCCCAAGCAACGGCTGTGCTGGCTGCCCAAGTGAACTGGCTGTAGCAGTATCCTCCTCGGCTGCGTGTCAATGTGGCGATGGCTGTGGATGTCATGCCGGTGCCGAACAAAAGTACCGCCAGCAGATCGTCGCTCTTCACTGCAAGCTGATGGAAGAAGGTACGAAGAGTGCCATGTTGACTGCCCAACTAAAACACAGTGAAGCGCTGGCAAAAGCACACATTGAATTTGCACAACAGATGCTGAAGAAGGAAGTTGAGAATGTTCACCTTCAAACGGAACTGAAACTGACGAATATGCGGAACGAGGCGAGCCAAGAGATCGCGGGAACCGCATTCGAGTTCGAGCGTGCCAAGAGTTCGCTGGAACTCGTTCGTAAGCACAATGATCAACTGAAGCTTGCGCTTGCTCAGCGCGATTCAGCTCATGCCGAAGCGCTTGCTGCATCCAAAGCTGCTAACGCTGGCTTGTCCGCACGCGTCGCTGATCTGGAGAATCGGCTTGAGTCAATCAACGTGCGTTTAGCCACCAAGCCATCCGCCAATCAGGTCAAGTAGCCAAACGACTTGTGGAAGTCGATGCCTCCTGTCCGTGCCTGCACGAACCGGAAAGACTTCGAAGTCAGGTCACTGATCGTGGCCAGCGATTTTACATTGTGAAAGAACAGTTCGGACTTTGGTTCGGACTGTTCTTTTTTTGCGCCACACCATGGCGGAGAGAGCGTCACTCGGTTGCGCACCTCGAGTGAAGCTCAGCTGGTTCGGAAAAGGCATGGCCAGCCACGCAACAGGTACGCGACGAAAACGCTGATGTTGGGGCGATTGCCGATGTGTAGGCCCCGGCTTGATCCTGTACGAACTGCTGACGGGGCAATGACCATTCCGCGGCTGCACTTCTCAAGTCGTCGACAAGATCGTCAAGGAAAACCGGTTGCCTTATCGAAGCTGCAAACGGAAATCGATCCTGAACCGGAATCCATCTGTGCAATCTTCGTTGGAAACAATCGCAACTGACGGCTTGCTAACCCTTCTTGCTCCCAATCATCCATAACAACGGCGACGAGAAGAGTTGAGAGCCAGCCCTTGGCTCTATGCTCAAGACAACCACGATCGCTTCTAGGCAACTCGCTGAAGCAATAGGCCGATGCGGTCGCTTTCAATGACGTCTTGATCAGTCTGCTGAGCAATGGCGAGTTCAATTTGAAGAGCCACCTCGTCAACGCCATCACCGCTGCTGTAGATTTTCAAAATCCGGTCGATGCCAAGCTCATCTTCCGTGTCCAGCGCCGTTGCCATTCCAACGCCTAGCATCATTAGCATGTCGCCGATTTCGAGATCACAATCGCCACAATGAAATTGCGATCCACGGTCAATGCCTAGCGGCAACCCGATGCCATCGACTCCCAAGTGATCAAGCTGCCCATTCTTTCGACGCAAAAAGACTGGGTGCAGTCCAGCATTTGAGAACGTGAGTCGATGAGTTCGCTCGTCGATCGCTGCGGCTAGAACGTGCGCAAACACGGGTACTGGATCATCGCAATACCGACGATTCAGCGACTCAAAAACGGCAAGCGGCCTACGTAGTTGGCCCGGATCATCAGCGAGTGTTTCGATGATATCGTCGACATAGTTCCCGGTGACCATTGGTTCGGTGGTCACATCGATCACCGCGAAAGCCGTCACATCGTCCTCGAGTCGTTGTTGGTACAGCGCGCCTTCGCGGCACTTGCCGACTTCTTGGACCAATGATCGAATCTGGTAACCGTTCGGGGCACGTTCATTTCGCATCGAAATCATGACTTGTCCAATTCGCAAGTGTCCCTACGTGTCTTCAGCCAATCCTAAGCATATGCCCAGTGCCGATCGGCGGTCGACGATCGACGTGGAAATTCGATTGCACGGTCGGCAATCAAAGCCGACGCCGAGGAACCCGCATCCTTCTTCTTGCTCAGACGTTCGATTTGTCACCGAGAGTGGGATCGTGCCTCTCTCGCAAGCCAGAGTGATTGCTGCCACTTCGACCCTTCCTTCGCTATGATGAGGGAATGGATTCCTCGAATCTCCGTCGACACGAAGGCTTTCGCACCACTCACTGGAGTCTGGTTGCGGCGGCGGCAAAGCAGCAAGCAGATTTGGATGACGCGGACTTGGAACCGAATGACCAAGACGATCCGATCACCGACGACACACCCGACGACGCACCCGAAGATGCACTTGCGCAGCTCTGTCAGTCTTACTGGTATCCGGTCTATTCTTTCATTCGCCATAGTGGCCTGGATCGCGGCGACGCCGAAGATTTGACACAAGGTTTCTTCACTCGACTGCTGGAGAAACGCGTATTGGCGGACGCTGATAGTGATCGGGGGCGTTTCCGAACGTTCTTGCTGTCCGCCGTCAAGCATTTCATCGCGAACGAGCAAAAGCACGCCAACGCGGTCAAGCGGGGCGGTCGCACACGTCTTCTCTCGATCGATTTCGAGCAAGCGGCTTCGCGATACGACATCGAGCCGGTCGAAGGCTGGACGCCCGAGGCCATTTACGACCGAAACTGGGCGTTGAGCCTGCTTTCAGAAGTCCTGAGCAATATCGAAGCCGAATACGAATCCGCGGGCAAGCTCGAACTCTTTGCGGCCCTCAGCCCCCATCTAACCGGACAAGCGGAAGAGTCGTATGCCCAAATCGCCAAGCGACTCGACATGTCCGTGGGCGCCGTGAAAGTGGCCGCCTATCGGCTGCGTTCGAGCTACAAAGAGTCGCTTCTGCAGTCGGTGTCGCACACCCTGGAGGGATCCGAAAACGCTCATGACGAACGGAATCTCCTGTTGGATGCTCTCTGTGGGAAAGGATCGTGAAACGGGCTGAATCGGATAGCTAGCCGATATCGTTACCCTTGAAGGCCACGCTTTTCGATTTTCCCTGTAACCTTTCCTCCACTTTGTTTGATGTACATGTGCAGGCAATACTTTCGTCGCACAGAATGAATCAGACATGAACGATAATCTTTGCTCCCAGTGCTCTCGGCCACTTCCACCTGATGCGCCGGAACTGCTGTGCCCCTACTGCCTGCTCGCATTGGGCGAGACGGAACCGACGGAAGAAGCCGGGCCTCGTGGCCGATTTTCGGCGCCCGACCTGACGGAACTCCAGCAGCATTTCGACCATCATCAGCTTCAGATTACCGCGTTGATCGGCAGCGGCGGAATGGGCGCCGTGTATCACGCTCGTCAAACGCATTTGATGCGTGATGTCGCATTAAAAGTGCTTCCACCCGAACTGGCATCGAGCCCCGGTTTTGACGAGCGGTTCATTCGCGAAGCTCGTGTCCTTGCCAGACTTGACCACGCGAACGTCGTCGACGTCTACGACTTTGGTACGGCTGAACCCTACTCCTACCTGATCATGGAATATGTCGATGGCGTGAATCTTCGCGACCTCATGCTCGGCGGCGAGATGAATTCTCACGATGCATTGGAGATCATTCCTCAACTTTGCGATGCACTTCAATACGCGCACGACCAAGGCATCGTCCATCGCGATATCAAACCTGAGAACATTTTGGTCGACCAGCAGGGCCGAGTCCGGATCACTGACTTCGGATTGGCCAAACTTGCCGGTCCCGAGAATAACGACCTGCGATTGACCGGCACGCACCAGTTGATGGGCACGCCCAGCTACATGGCTCCGGAACAAATCGAAAAACCGCGACAAGTCGATCACCGAGCCGACATCTACGCGTTAGGAGTTGTTTTCTATGAGTTGCTGACCGGCGAACTTCCCCTGGGGCGTTTCGATCCGCCGAGTCGCAAGGGCAGCCGTCCCCGACGTCTCGACAAGGTCGTCATGAAGACGCTCGAGAAGGAACCCGATCGCCGCTATGAACAGGCGTCAGACGTAAAGAGTGACGTCAACAAAGCAACCGCTGGCGACCCCGCATCACGAACGGCGAAACAAGCTGCGGACTTTGTCGTTGACTCAGCCAGCTCAGCCCAGGCTTCGATCGCGGCGATGGCGGGGGATCATGCCATCGTACGTCCACTCGGATTCCTGACCGCCGTCGTTTGCTTCTACCTTTCCTTGCTAATTGTGATCATGGCCGTCGAAGATGCGCCGGTTGTCTCCGTGATGTTCGGGCTTGGCGCCATCCTGCTCGCCTCAGTCGCCGCCCTCATGCAGTCGCCGATCTCGAATCCAATCCTGGAGTTGATCGCCAAGCCACCACTCTGGATTGCAGACCGCACAGATGCGTTGCTGTCGCTGGTGCGTGAGCGATGGAGCAGCACAGGACCGTCGACCTTCGGCGCAGCAATCTCGCTGACTGTGTTTGCGCTCTCGTTGCTGTTTCTGTGCTACCTGATGGACGAGGACGACTTTCTGTGGATCACCGGACTGTCGATTTTCGCGGGATTCATGACCGGACGACACATGACCAGAAAGTATCCCGAGGCAACCACACGTCAACGCTGGTGCTTCCTGCCACCGATCCTGTTGATGCAATGCCTGATCTTCGTTCCCCTCATCATCGGCCCCGCGATTGGAGTCGCTGCCTTACTGATCGAAAATGAAAACGATGTAAGGCAGTTCCTAAGCGGTAGCGGTGGCGAAGTCCCGCACGCCCGAGCGTGGTTTTTCACGGCCAACCTGATCCTACTTAGCTTCTTTGCCTGGACCTCGTTCCTCGCGATTCTGTCGAGTCTCGGTCGCCCTCTCGTCCGATGGCTCGCGTTTCCCTTCCTGAAAGATTGGCAGGGCGAATGGTCGAGTATCGTCGCAGTGGCCACCGCCCTGATCGCGGCCATCTTTGCGATCGGTGCGTTCAGTATCGCCAACGGCTGATTCTGGACGGCAACGAATCTCCGCGCGATAGCGCGCTTAGACCGATTCCAATACTTGGCGAACATCCAACAAATAGACTTGCCGACCACCCTGGTGCGGGCTGTCGATCGCCACCAGCGTGCCGTCATCGCTTGATCGCGGATGCGTATCACAACGCCATTCGCCTCGGTAAGTTCGCGGCGACGGAAAATGCCCCAGATCGAATCGGCGACCACTCGGAACGTGATAAAGAAACACTGTTTGCCGCGAAGTCACCTTGTCCGGATAGGTATCGTTGAGGATCCAGTCCTCGTAGGGCGATGGCAAGTACGTATTGTGCCCGTTCGTTGGCATCTTGTCGTGACCGACGGCGACGAAGCGATCCGTCCGATCGGTGAACTGATAGAACCCCGATTTCTGTCCCTGCGGACGCGTCCACATCGTGACATCTTCGTCATCCTTCCAAATGAAATGAGACGTGTAACCGCTCGGATCCAAAACGTATCGGTCCGTTCCGTCGACGTTCGAAGTGAACATCCTGGTGACGAACCCTCCGTCGAACTTTAACGTCTGGGGATCGAACTTCGGTCGATAGCGATGCAACACGATGAACCGAGTTCCAGACGGATTGATTAGTAGATGATTGAAATAGTGCCAGGCGTCCGCATGCCGATCGCCATCCGGCCATTCAATCGCGGCAACATCCGCCAAGGACATGATCAACCGGTCTTCCCCCGTTTGAAGATCAACGCGCCAGATTCCTGAATCTTCGGGCGCGCGATCGGACACGTTGGGATCCGCTAAGCCGTCGTAGCCATAACCCGGACGCAAATTGTCGATCCGTCGAAAGTCGACCGACAAACCAAAACTTCCATCGGCTGAAACCGTGTAAATCGGTCGTGACAGTGTTCGCACGCTTCCATCAGCCACGGAATAGATTCGGCTGACGAACCTGTCGTCTTCCCGATCGTTCCACAAAATCTTCTCGCCCTTGTCTCCGACCCACTGCAACATGCAACCCTGCTGCCATCCCCAGGCGCGACTGCTTCCGATTGCGTTCCAGCGATCATTCGCGTCGGTATCCACAAAGCCGACATCAATGGAATCATCGCCCGTGGGAGCACGGCCCTCAAACGTCGTTGCGTTGGAAAGAACAAGTCGGTTCGTCGGATCAAACTCTCGCTTGTCGTAGTAGCCGAACCAATGGTTGCGAGGACCGCGAGTGATCGCGCGTGTCGGCACAAAGGTTTCCAAAGGCCCTGTCGTTGCCAGCTTTTCGTCTGCAGACAGCGATGCTCCGGTGATCGCCGTTGCCGCCGCGATACCACTGGCACGATGGAATTGTCGCCGATTGAATCTCATCTATCTGCCTAACTCTGGGTGGGTGGCCAGCCATTCGATTCACCGGTCGCTGCAAAACGAATGCATGACTTGAATCGATACCGACTATCAGCACAAAAATATGATAGCGACCGGCGACAGGGTCGGCACATGTTCCAAACTTGGCTGTCGAGACAAAGTCGATTCATCAACGCCTTCAGAAGTGACCTACGGGCGGTGGACTGGTATGTCTGCAAAAACGCGGCCACGACTTTTTGAAGTCAACGAAGTCCAACTCGCCAGCTTCATCGCATGGCTCGGATTTCGTCTGGCGCGGAGTCCAAGACGTTGAGTAGGCCCGCCGCCGAACGTGGTGGCCCAATTGGAGAATCCCGCTCTGTGGACGACACTCTCGCCCCGGCTATTGGATGCTCGTGACAGGACGCGCAGAAACGCCAATCCTGTGCGTCACGGGGACGCATGGAAAGAGAGCAACGACGTTAACGTTGCTCTTTGAACGTCGTCCAGCTCATGTAGATCATCGCCGAAGCCAGGACGACGAAAACGATATCCATCATCAGACTGGCGGATCGCAATGGAGCGATATCTTGCATCCCGGCCAAGCCCATCACTGCATCAGCAAGGAACAGGACCACGACCAGAATCGACGCCACAAGGCTGATAAGGCAAAGCGCCTTGGGCATTAACAACCTCGCCGAAAAGACACGAAAGGAAGAGAAGTCAAAGAAGAATACATGTTGGAGGTCAAAGTATAGTTGCTACTCGCCATGTTTCCCAAGCCTACGTCTGATCGCTAAATTAACCACAGCACGAAGCCAACCCGTCTGTAACGATTACAGCGAGAATTCCGCGATTCTTTCGCGTTTTGAGCGTGAAACCTGGCAAATTTTAGCCCATGACAAGCTCCCCGGGGTCCGCCCCAGCGACCAGAAATATTTCAGATTCACCCTGGAGGTGGTGGCGTAATCAGATGCCCATCACCGAAGAGTGGGCCTATTTCGACCACGCGGCCGTCGCGCCGCTGTCTCAACCCGCCGCCGAGGCAGTGACTCGGTTCGCGGTTCAGGCTGCCCAGCAGGGTGACATGGTATGGCCCCAATGGGCCGCAGGCGTCGAGCGACTTCGCGGTCAATTTGCGAGTCTAATGGACTGCGAGTCCGCCGAAGTCTGCATCGTCCCCAACACTACGGCTGGTATTAACCTGGTAGCGGAGGGATGGCCTTGGGCCCCCGGGGACAGCGTCGTCATCCCGGAGGGGGAATTCCCCAGCAACCTGTTTCCCTGGAAAAACCAAGAATCCAAGGGCGTTGAACTGAGAATCGTTCCGCGACGCGAAGGTCAGGTCCTGGTCGAGGACCTGATGGCCCAAGTCGACGAATCGACTCGGATCATCTCCGTCAGCTGGGTCGGATATGCCAGCGGATACCGCATCGACCTGCCAAGGTTGGTGGAGGAAGCGCATCGCCGAAACGTGCTGGTGTTCCTGGATGCCATTCAGGGATTGGGGATGTACGAGCTGAATTTGAAACAAACGCCGGTCGATTTCCTGGCGGCTGACGGCCACAAATGGTTGCTGGGCCCGGAGGGAGCCGGCGTCGCAATGGTTTCCGGGAGGCACTTAGACCGCCTCCGCTGCGGCAACGTCGGCTGGGGCAGCGTCAAGAATTCTTTCGACTATGCCAATCCCTCGTTCGAATTACGGCCCGAAGCGGCGCGGTTCGAGGCAGGCTCCGCGAACATGGTCGGTGTCGCCGCCCTGTCGGCAAGCGTCGGTCTCTTTTTGGAAATCCGCCGCGAGTGCGGGGAGCATGCGATTGCCGATCGTGTGATCGACCTGGCCGAGGATCTGAACGAGCGGCTGATGAATGTCGGCGCCGTCACTCGGATGCCCAGCTCACGAGACCACCGCAGCGGTATCCTGACGTTTGAGATTCCGGGACACGCCCCGGCCGAAATCCGAAAACGGGCGATTCAACAAAAGGTCGTCCTATCGGTGCGTGACGGCGGAGTTCGCGCCGCGATTCACGCTTACAATGACGAGTCTGACCTTGAGCGACTGGTGGATGTTGTCAAATCCTTGCATTGACCGAGATGCTCGGGTCAACATCCCGCGCGGCCGATGCACCATCGCCCTGCGTTCGTTCATCCCCCTGCTGCACACGCACCACTCTGATGCCGAACCATCGTACCGCCGTTTATACCGGTTCATTCGATCCGGTCACTCTTGGACACCTTCACATCATTCAGCGTGCAGCGCCGCTATTTGACAAACTCGTGATCGGTATCGGAATCAACGCCGACAAACGGTCGTTGTTCGAACCGGAACATCGAGTTGAGCTGGTGAAGTGCGTGACCGGTGATCTTCCGAACATCCAAGTCGAAGTCTTTGATGGACTGGCCGTCGATTTCGTGCGTGGGATCGGAGCCCGCGTGATGGTTCGCGGAATTCGCCCGCTGACGGACATCGCTGGCGAGTTCACGATGATGATGGCCAATCACCAACTTGATCCTGAAATCGAGACGGTCTTTCTGATGGCCGCCGAGCGATATGCGCATGTCAGCAGTTCGCTGCTTAAACAAATCGCCGCCTTGAGTGATGACGACGAACAACTGGCCAAATTCGTGCCTCGGGAAATCATTCGCCCGCTTCGCGAGCGAATGCGGGCTCAGTCCTGAGTCACCACCGACTCCTCAAACTCAAGAATCTCTTCCATCGTCAGATCGTGCCGCCAACGAGCCATCCAATGACGAATCGTGGCGGATGGCACACGATGGGTCTCCTTGGTCGCATCGGCAAGTTGTTCCGCCCAGGCGTCAAACAGTCGATCGTCGACGTATTCTCGGTACTTCAGTAACACTCGCAGTTCGTGCCACCAGGAAGAATCGGGCTCCGACAGCTCAGCCAGGTACCCGTGAGTAGCGGCGTGCACGGCATACCGTTTTGTCTCGGCGTTCAAACCGTTTCCACGGTCCACCACGATCGGTGAGACGTCCTCGGCAATCGCGCGACAGAAACGGTCAAAGTTCCATTGACGAGCCGCCGGTAGCAGGGCCGTGTCGTAATCGTACTTACGCCGGTCGAATCCGACTTCCGTGTAAAAGTACTGGTCCGTTTCCAAGACCACTCCATCGGGACCCGCTAGCTGGCGAGCCCTGTGACTCTTGCCACATGCGGGAAGTCCTCGCATGAGAAACACCTGTCTCTGTACCATCGAATTCAACCCTCCCGCATAAAGTGGATCTCGCATTTCCTGAGACGAGTCCGATGCAACATCGAACCAATCTCATCGGCCAAGTCTGCAAGTCTGAAGTCGCTTGAAGAGATTACGTGCGGTTCACCCTGATTGGTTCACCGTCGGCTTCGCAGGATCCTCGCGAACTCCGAATCACAGCGATTTCACTGCTCGGTTGGAGTGGGCCGAACCGGTCTCGGGATCACCCATCCCAATTCAACGGAGGCGAAGAACACCACCCCTTCAGGGTAAGTGACGACCACCCTTTAAGTCAAGTCTTACGTTGGGATCGACTCCCGGCCCCCAGAAGCGGTATAGGCGGCATT
>JBPCVD010000540.1:0-3171 GCA_051010815.1 Rubripirellula sp. | reverse complement strand
GTTGCTGCACAATCTGACCCTCACGCATGATGGCGATTCGATGGGAAAGCAGAATTGATTCCGCAACATTGTGAGTGACCATCACTGCCGTGAAATGGCGATCGCCCCATAGCCGTAACAACAGCTGTCCGAGTTGATTCCTGAGCATGTCATCCAGCGCCGCAAATGGCTCGTCCAATAACAAGACGCTGGGGGACGTCACCAGGGCGCGTGCGATCGACACACGCATTCGCATGCCACCGGATAGCTCCCGCGGAAACTGGGACATGGCGTCAGCCAACCCGACCTCGACCATCCACTGCTCAGCCAATTCGCGACGCGCTCGAGGCGTTCCCCTGCCAATCAACTCCAGCGGCAACTCGACGTTTTCGATGGCCGTCCGCCAGGGAAGAAGCGCAGGTTGTTGAAAAACAAACGCGATACCACCATCGTTCCCAACGACGGGTGGCTGCAAGCGAACGGATCCGCGGGTCGATCGCTCAAGACCGGCGATCAGCCGCAGCAACGTCGTTTTGCCACAGCCGCTCGGGCCGACCAGAGACACGATCTCGCCGGGAGGGACCACGAGGTCGACATCATCGACTGCGCGAGGCCCTCCGCGGAATTGCAGCTCGAGCGATTCACAACGAATCGCAGATGCGTGCTCAACGTTCAACTCGTCTCCCCAACCTGCTTCGGATGATGAGGCAGAACGAGTCAACGCGACATCAATCCACCTCTGAGCGTTTCGCGGCCTCACTGAGGTTACCCGCTGGCTTCAACTCGAAGCGACGGCCATCAATTTCGAGCGTCACATAACGTGGCGTCACCTCGACAACCGAACCCTTCAAGCTGCCAATCTCAAAACCGTCGCCAACTTTTAGACGCAACGTTTTATCACGAGTTCGGACATGCATCCAAGCGGTCCACTCATTCCTTCCTTGAACCAACGCGGTCAAAACGGTTTGCGTTGCATCATCGAACGCCAGTTTGGGTGGTGCCTCGACGGGTGGCGGTGGTGGATCAACCACTCGAATCTTGATCCGCTGCTCGGTGGTGCGTCTTGGATAACCATTGTCGGTGGCTCGGACCACCAAATCAAACTCCTGCTTTTCGCTCGCGTTCACCCGCAACGTCCCGCTTCTTGGATCGAGTCTTACGAACTCAGGTGGCTCCTCCACAAATTCGAAGTTCAGCGAATGTCCTTCGGCATCCTTGAATGCCAGTGGGGATGGAGTGTCACGTCCAAGAATTGCTTCAATGGACGAGCTTCCGCTGTATTTCGGAGCTTGGTTCGGCGGTTCGTAGAGGTTTCGATCCATGATCGCATTGACGTAGGATTCGGTATCGCCATCGACCCGCCACGAGGGCTCACTTCGCTCGGGCAATTCATCCGGCGCGGAGAGCAAAGCGATGACATCGACCGACATATCCAGTGCGAAGCCTCCCGTCTTGGATGGACGCACTGAAAGATCCCGAATCCGGTGCAAGTAATCCTTCGCGTAAAACTCGTGAAGCAACCCGATCAACTCTGGCAGTTCCGCCGTTCCGCTCACTCGGTAGTCGATTAGTTGGTAAAGACCTCCAATGGCTCGCGAACTATTGGCGTCCACCGATGGCTTTTCGATTTGTTTGCTGACCACTTGCAACAACCACTGCTGATATTCGCTTTGCGCTTGCTCGGGGTCACTCGACAACGACCGAACCAGATACTCACCCATCTGCCGATTGGCGTACTCACCCTGCAACTGTTGTTCAAACAACTGCTGTTGCTGTTCCTGCAGCGAAGCAATCTGATTTTGCCGTGTCTTGATGGCGTTGCGATAGCGGCTATAGCCCGTCCAAAGCACATAACAGATGACTACGGTACCAATGATCTTGACGAGGTTCTTTTCTCTTTCATTCATGACTGCGTCTCCTCACGGCTCTCTGCTGATCCTGCGTCGTCGCCCTCATCGCCCTCGTCAACTGCCGCTTCTGGCTTCGCACTCGGACCGTCCGGCGTCACACTCGCATCCTCAACTTCCACTGAATCGCCAGCGTCAGCTTCTTCTTCAGCCGTTTCGCCAGCGTCGGTTTCTTCTGCGGCCGTTTCGTCCGCACTCGTTTCGTCCGCACTCTCTGGTGCCCCATCGTCTACTGGGTCCTCCGAAGCGGTGGCCGATTCCGACGACTCCGGTTCCGTGTTCTCCTCTACTGGAACGCTCGAATCGTGTGATTCATCCGATGGTGATTCATCGGGCGGTGATTCATCGGGCGGTGACTCGCTCACCTGCGTGCCCACCAGATCGTCTGCCTCCAGCGACGCGTCCGTCTCCTCGGTTTCGTCCTCGCTCCCTGCTGTCGTCGACGAAACCGGCGTCAGCATGGCGGCATAGCGCTCATTGCGAATGTATTCCGGAGCGACCTTGATCGATTCGGTAAACCCCCATCGATACGCGTCCTCAGTCTTTTGAACGCTTGCCCCGTCCCCTCTGACGCCGTGAAATTCATCCCTTAACGCGTCCTCAAACCGATCGATCACACCTGGTCGGGTTACGGCACCGTCAATGGTTAATGTCCCACCGCCACCTCGGACATCCGTTGTCGCTGAAACGCTTCTTACGATCAGCTCATCCGATGCGGGCATGACCTTGGCCATCCGGCGAATCTCTTTCAGCCAATTGACGTCGCCATCGAGAAACTTGTCGACCGTTTCAGTCCGCGCGATGTTCTCGTTCGCCTGATCGATGTCGGGCTTCATACTGGCGTTGGCGGCTTTCAGCTCCGAGATCTGAGTGTCCAAGCCTTTCATTTGTCGATAGACAAAGAAGGCCAACAGACCAACGACAGCGACCGGAATACCGGCGAGGATCACGTTTCGGTATGGATTGACTTTCTCTTCGACGCGTTCGCGAGGGTTTAAGAAGTCAACCAATCGATGTGCGTCACTCTCGTCCGCCACCAACAGCCCAACCAGAGGTGCCAATCGCCCGACATGTTCAGGTAGATCCGCAGTCGCCTTCTTGTCGACGTCGACCAACGTGAATGGATCAAGCACCTCCACTTGACTACCCGATGCTTCGGCAAGCATAGCGACATCGTCGGTGTGGACAGATTCGCGTCCCCACAAAACAACACGGTCAAGCGAACCACTCGATCCACAGGCAACAAGGCTGCGTTTCAACTCGCCCGCCAACGCCCGACCCCTTG